>NZ_PNCV01000047.1:0-8597 GCF_005886925.1 Pseudoalteromonas sp. S3260 | reverse complement strand
GTGATCACCGGACGGATACGAGCAATTTCGGTTTGTATTATATCTAACTCGCCTTGGCGTATTTGACTAGTATTAAAAATAAGCCGTATGGATACTATAAGACTGTTAAATAAAAGTAACAAAGTTTAACGTTTACACACACATCCAAAAGGTCAAACATGCACACAATAAATAAAACAGCACTATCAATAGCCGTTGCGTTGGCTTGTTCAATGCCATTGAATGCTCAAGAAGCTTCTACGGATAAAGAGCAAGCGTCAGAAAAAGAAACAGTTTCATTAGAAATCATTTCGGTAACAGCAACTAAGCGCAAAACAAGACTAATGGAAACACCTGTTGCCATTACAGCATTAACTGAAGCTGAGCTGAAAAGAAACGGTGTTAATAGCGTTAAGGACATTGCTAACTTAGTCCCTGGCTTAGATATTTCAACTGCAACAGATCAAGCTGCGCCGGTTATTTCAATGCGAGGTGTACGCTCTACTAATATTACTGAGCTTGGCGATCCGGCTGTGGGTGTTCACCTTGATGGTATTTACTCACCACGTATGCAAGGTGCCCTTGCATTGATGTACGACATAGACAGGGTTGAAGCTCTAAGGGGTCCACAAGGCACTCTATTTGGTCGTAACTCAACGGTGGGTAGTATTAATGTTATTTCAGCAAAACCAGAGTTTACCGACTTATATGGCAACGTTAGTATCGAAGCGGGAAACTTTAATAGTAAAAATATTGATGCCGTTTTAAATATTCCTATTAATGATGAATTTGCCGTTAGGTTTTCAGGAAAAGGCTTGAAACGGGATTCTTATTTAGAAGGGTATTACGATCCTAACCAATATGACTCAAGACGCTTAAGCGACGATATTCTTAATGCGCCGGTAATCTCTGAAGATTCTTATCAAGGCGTGGGTCAAACAATTACCCAACGAGAAAACTGGTGGATAGATGGCGCTGGCACAGATCCAGAAGCGCAAAAAGTTCGCGCACTAACACCAGCTGATAAAAGCAATTTTTACAATAATGCGGATGAATATTCATTTAGAGTTAGCACCCTATGGGAGCCTTTAGATGGTAATTTTTCAAACCACACCGTTTTTCAAAAGTATGTAAATGATAGCAATAACAACCTAGATTTAGTTAACTGCGATAAAATTCGCGGCAGAAGTGCTGAACTAGGGGGAGACTGCACCAACTTTTTACCCAGCGATAATACTTATCAGGCGGTTGTAAATGTGCCCGGTAAGCTTAATTTAGACATCACGTACTTAAGAAATACCCTTAACTACGACATAAACGATGAATATTCGCTTGTCTGGTTATTGGGCTATGAAGATATGGAACGCTCTTCAGCACAAGATAGTGAAGTAGGTTTAGACCCTTGGGATGGCGCAACTTACTTTTTAGACGGCACTGGCGCAGAATCTTTTTCAACTGAGCTGCAAATACAATCTGATGAATATGGCGACTTTATCTGGATTGCAGGTATAAATTACTTTCATGAAAGAACAAAAACCTTAGGTTATTACGATAACCCTATGGATGACAAAGCGTTTTGGGATCAACCCGATCGTTCTACCGATGCCCTCGCATTATTTGGCCAAGGTACATACAACTTAACTGAAAAGTTACACCTAACACTTGGCTATCGATTTAGTGATGAAACAAAAGAAGATAAAGGCGGAAAAACCTATCGCTGTTCTAATGCTGATGGCTGCGCCGTAGGTTGGTTAAATAGAACTGATTTAAATAACCTTCCTGTTGATTACTACGAAGACCCTTCTATTTATGCGTCGTACTTTGAAAACGACAATAAGGGAAGCTGGAAACACCATGATTTTCGTGTCGGTTTAGATTATGACATTTCACCTGAAACCATGGTTTATACCTATCTTGCCAGTGGCTTTAAAGCCGGTGGTATTGGTGATGTTTACGAAGTGGTAAACGACAGAACCGGTGACGTTACTCGTTTTGAAACCAAGTTTAATCCAGAAGAAGTACTTACTTGGGAATTAGGGGCTAAATCGAGCTTTTTTGATAACTCATTAAACTTAAAAGCGGCATTTTTCTATACTGACTACACCGATATGCAATATGCATCAGTAGGCTCTATCGGTAATGTTGAGCGCTTATCTGTAGTCGAAGATGAAGATGGCTCTCCCATTTTAGACGGTAATGGCGAGCCTGTTCTTGATTTTCAAAACAAACCTGTCATTGCTTATTACACACAAAATGTCCCTGGTTCAACAATAAAAGGGATTGAGCTTGAGTTTGACTGGAAGCCGTATCCAAATGGTCGAATTAGTGGTTACGTAACGTGGACTGATGCAAAAGTTACTGAAGATTGGAATACTAAATGGGATTACGACGCGGAGTATCTGTTTGATATTTCTTATGAAGAATCAAAAGATCCTGAAAATACCCTGTTAGCTACCAATCTTAAGGGGAATAATTTAGCAATGACCCCTGAGTTTACCGCCAATATCAGTTACACACATACACTCAACTTAGGAGAGTATGGTTTTGTTCACGCATGGTTAAATGCCAGTTGGAAAGATGAGTCGTACTCAACGGTATGGAATGTTGATAAACATTTAGATGACATGGATTTTCAAGTGCCAGATGAAGCAACAAAATATATCGATGATAGCCGCGATGCGTTTGCCGTATTTAACGCCTCTATTAAGTATGAGCCGCAAGGACAAAACTGGTTTGCAGAAGTGTTTGTTAATAATGCTTCAGATGAAACTATTCAATACTGGAATAATACTGGCAAAGGGATCCCCAAAGGCAGCTTTGGCATGCCGAGATACTACGGCATGAGAGCGGGTTTTTCATTCTAAATAACCGAGTAAAAAATTACCCTCCTACAGTCTAGAGTATTGTAGGAGGTGCTTGATTAAATAAGGAATTTAATAATGAAAACGAAGCTAATTTCAACCTTGGTTGCTGGCCTTATAGTTATTTCACCCGCCACACACGCTAACTATTTTAAAGACGATTTTTCGTGGGGATTTGACACTCGTATTTGGAGTGCACGTAGTGGCGATAATGGCTCGCCTTTTGGCTGCGAATTTACTCCAGGAATGATTAATCCAAGTCAACACGGCATCACTCTTTCCTTATCAGAAGGTGCGTGTGCTGAGCTGCAAAGTAATCACTTTTATAGTTTTGGTAAGGTACAAGGTAGTGTTAAGTCGGGCAATATCGCCGGTACCGTGTCTTCTATTTTTACTTACACCTCATGGTGGGATTCGCCAGGGCGTGCGTGGCAAGAGATAGATATCGAACTATTACCTTCTTTAGGCAATGTCGTTCATACCAATGTTATCTACCAGCCCCAAGGAGGCACATATCAAAGCTGGGAAGAGGATATTGATTTAAGCCAATTCGGGCTTGATTACAGAGAAAACTTATTAACCATTGGCTTTGATTGGTCAAGTTCATCAATTCGTTGGTATCTCTTCGACTCACAAGGAAACGAGAAAACAATTAGAGTGATGTACAAAGACAATGGGGATGGCGTAATAGCTAATAATGAAATTCCCAGCTATGCGTGGCCAATTGATAAAACAAAAATAATGATTAACCAGTGGAATGGTGACAACTCGACTCAAGGAAATTACTTTCCGGGTCAATACTACGGCAGCCCTTCATGGGCATATTATGATTTTATTGAATATATTCCACACTAAATTAATCAATCCGTATTTATAAAACAGTATTTAATCTCGAAGGTTTTAAATGTCGAAAATAAAACACCCTAAATTATTACTTTGCTTATTGCCTGTTTTTGGCATGTTTAACTGCCAAAATGTATTGAGTGCAGACAATCAGCAAGTTAATTGGCCTTATGTGAACACACAACTTAAGCGTGATCCTGCCGTTGAAAAACAGATTGATAAACTGCTCGAAACAATGACTATAGAGCAAAAAGTTGCGCAAATGATACAGCCAGAAATTGGCTATTTAAGTGTAGAGCAAATGAAAAAGTATGGATTTGGCTCTTATCTAAATGGCGGGAATACCGCCCCTTATGGTAACAAACGAGCGGATCAAGCTACTTGGTTAAAATACGCAGATGAAATGTACCTGGCTTCTATGGATTCGACCATAGATGGTATTGCGATCCCGACGGTGTGGGGGACCGATGCCATGCATGGGCATAGCAATGTGTATGGTGCTACGCTATTTCCGCATAATATTGGCTTAGGCGCAGCGCGCGATGGCGATTTAATAAAACGTATAGGGCAAGCAACAGCAAAGGAAGTGTCGGCCACGGGTATTGAGTGGAGTTTTGCACCCACAGTAGCGGTTGTCAGAGATGATCGCTGGGGGAGAACCTATGAAAGCTATTCAGAAGATCCTGACTTAGTTAAATACTATGCGGGTAACATGGTGACTGGTATTCAAGGTGACATAGGCGCTGACTTTTTAAAAGGCAGTAACCGTATTGCCACCGCTAAGCACTTTGTGGGAGATGGAGGAACTGAGCGAGGTATTGACCGCGGTAATACGTTAATTGATGAAAAAGGGTTAAGAGATATTCACAGCCCAGGTTACTTTTCAGCGATTAATGAGGGAGTGCAATCCGTTATGGCATCCTTCAATAGCTGGAATGGTAAACGTGTACATGGCGATAAACATTTATTAACGGATGTACTTAAAAACCAGTTAGGTTTTGATGGCTTTGTTGTAAGCGATTGGAATGCGCATAAGTTTGTAGAAGGCTGCGATTTAGAGCAATGTGCGCAAGCAATTAACGCGGGCGTTGATGTAATCATGGTGCCAGAGCATTTTGAAGCCTTTTATTATAATACTGTTAAGCAAGTGAAAGAGGGGGTAATAGCCGAATCAAGAATAAACGATGCGGTTAGACGCTTTTTAAGGGCTAAAATCCGCTGGGGGGTGTTTACAAAGGGTAAACCATCAGCGCGACCTGAATCACAACACCCGCAGTGGTTAGGCGCTAATGAGCATCGCACTTTGGCAAGAGAAGCGGTTCGCAAGTCACTCGTTCTATTAAAAAACAACGAAAACGTTTTGCCAATTAAAGCGCATAGCCGCATCTTAGTTGCCGGTAAAGGCGCCAATGCAATCAATATGCAAGCCGGTGGCTGGAGCGTTTCTTGGCAGGGCACAGACAATACTAATAGCGACTTTCCAAATGCGACCTCTATTTATGCAGGTTTAAAGTCGCAAGTATTAAAAGCAGGCGGTGAAATAAGCTTAAGTGAGTCTGGTGACTATAAAACCAAGCCAGATGTAGCCATTGTTGTTATTGGTGAAGAGCCTTATGCTGAGTGGTTTGGTGATATAGAGATGCTAGAGTTTCAGCATGAAAGCAAACACGCTCTAGCACTGCTGAAAAAACTTAAGGCAGACAATATTCCGGTAGTCACCGTATTTTTAAGTGGTCGCCCGCTTTGGGTCAATAAAGAACTCAATGCATCAGATGCCTTTGTTGCTGCATGGTTACCAGGCTCTGAGGGTGAGGGAGTTGCAGACGTATTACTAACAGATAAAAACGGTAACAGTCAGTTTGATTTTAGCGGTAAGTTGAGTTTTTCGTGGCCTAAATACGACGACCAATTTAGCCTTAACTTAGGCGATGTAAATTACGACCCGCTCTTTGCCTATGGCTACGGGCTAACTTATCAAGACACAGTAAACATACCTGTTGTGAGTGAAACTACAAGCCCTAAAAAAATCGTTAAAAGCGATGCACACCCATTGTTTGTAAAAAGTTTAGCTAAAAATCTCACTTGGGCGTTAGCTGATACAACAGCAAAGGTTTTAACTAGTGGTTCATCGGCCACCAGTGGCGATAAAAAAAGTTTGTTAATGCAATCGGTTAATTTATCGTATCAAGAGGATGCAAGGCAGTTTAAGTGGCAATCTCAATCCTCAGATGCAACGCTTAGCCTAAGTTACTTAAAACCTACGCTACTCGAACGCAAATTTAAATCAGGTTACCTTGAACTAAAGATGCGATTAGATAAAGCTCCAGAGCAAGGTGCCCAGTTACAAGTAATGTGTAATTTAGATAACTGTTTAAGAAGTATTGATTTTTCATCGTTTGAAAAAACAATGGCAGATAAGCGCTGGCATACTTTATCAATCGCACTCAATTGCGCCGATAGCGAACTGATTGAACAATCCATGTCAGATGTAATTCGTATTTCAGCTCAGCGTTTAAGTTTAGCAGTTGCAGATATCACGTTGACTGCAAAACCTAATAATGACGCATTATCAATCACGTGCTCAAAATAAATAAGGCAAAGGCAGTTGATAATAAGTAAGCTATTCAACTGCCTTTAAAGTTGGACGTATTAATTTGAATTCCAAAAATCCCAGAAGTCATCTTTTCTGGTTGTTTCAGAGCTGCGGTTGGATTGTGTATGCAATGCTGACCGAGCTAATGATAAAAATACCAAGCGACGAGCCATGGTCGATACATATTCCGCATTTAGTTATTGATGTAGCGTGTGGCTTTTTAATTACCTTGCTTTTAAGAAGGGCTTATAACTGCTCAAAAAGGCAAGGGATTAAAGTTAAAATAGCACTGCACCTAGTGCTGCTGTTAACTGCCACATTAATTTGGACACAAATTAAATGGGCGTCTTTGCAGTGGTTATATGGCAATTGGTGGCTTTCAATGACATGGTTTGACTTTGGTACATGGACGTCTGCATCGTTAACTATGCTCTCAACGTGGACTGCTTTTTATTACGGGATAAAAATATATCTCGACAATTTAGAGCAAACTCAAAAAGCCGCAGAAGCGACACACCTAGCTAAAGAATCACAGCTTAAAATGCTTCGATATCAGCTTAATCCGCACTTTATGTTTAACAGCATTAATGCTATTTGCACCTTAATCTTAAAAAAAGAAAGTGTGCAGGCAGTGAATATGCTCGAAAAGCTTTGTGATCTATTGCGCCATAGTTTGTATACCGATCCGCTTGAAAAAGTAGCGATTAAAGAAGAAATTGCCATATTAAAAACCTACTTAGATATAGAGCAATGTCGATTTACTGACCGGTTAGAGGTTAATATTAACGTTGATGAACCATGCAACGATTTATTAATACCTTCTTTATTAATTCAACCATTGGTAGAAAACGCGTTAAAACATGGTATGCGAGCAGATCAAAAAATGGTGATCACAATTAAAGTTGAAAAAACAAAAACCGCATTGCTCATTAAAGTTGCAGATACTGGTAAAGGGTTTGACGATAATAAAAAATCGAAAAGGGGCATTGGCTTGGCTAATTGCGAGCAACGCTTAAAATTAATGTATGGAAATAGCCATCGCATTGAAAAAGGCAATGGCAAATCAGGCGGCGCATGGCTTTGTATTTCTCTTCCTATTAATGGTTTGCAATAATGATTCAATTAAAAACATTACTTGTTGACGATGAATACAGCGCTATTGAAGGGTTGCGTATTCGTTTAGAGGCCTTTGCTGAAATTGAAGTGATTGGCAGTGCACAAAGTGTTGATGACGCTATTAACGTACTTAACAAACATGACGTTGATTTAGTGTTTCTAGATATAGAAATGCCAACAAAATCAGGCTTTGAACTAATTAAATATTTTCAACCAGAAAGCTGTCCAGCGGTTATTTTTGTTACTGCGTTTCACCAGCATGCCGTTAAAGCATTTGAGGTAAGAGCTCTTGACTACTTACTCAAGCCCGTTAAGTTAGCTCGCCTTGCAGAAGCCATAGAAAGAGTAGTAAAAACAGAGCAACTCCACAGAAAAAATACATTGATTGAAGTACACCAATCGCTGATAGAAAACGAACATCAAGAATTAGAAAGCTCAAAAAACTCAGAATATAAATTTGAAGCCGAAAACTTAGTCATCCAAGATGCTAAAAACCCAATTCAAATAATTCCGTTTAAAGATATTTTATGGATTGATGCCGCAGGCGATTATATGTGTGTTCATACACTGGCTGAAACCCATGTAATGCGTGCGCGTTTAAAAGATCTTGAAAAAAATACCTTACCAGAAGACTTCTTACGCATACATAAATCAACCATTGTTAATTTAAGCCATATCAAACAGCTCAACCCATTACGTAATTCTGAATATATGGCGGTGTTAGATAACGAAAAAACACTCAAGGTAAGTAGAACGTACAGTAAAAACTTAAAGAGCTTAATAAAACAATAACGGTGGTTTTTTGGTAACACCACCGCCAACATTATCAATGTGGACGGAGAGCTTGCTTACGTTAGAAGCGCAGCTTCTGATTTATAATGTTTTAATCACTTCTCTAAAAGCGCAGCGCCTCTTAATCTCTTTGTGAATAACGCCCTTACAAACTTAAATGCACAAAAAGAAATGAATGAGGGGTAAATGAGAAGTTCAAAATCACCATGAGTATTTAAACACCAGCAAGCTATATTTTAGAGATAATATTATCGTCTATTTTCAATGTGGACATAGAGCTTACTTACGTTAGAAACACAGTTTCTCATTGCTAAAACCTAAAACCTGCGCGAGGTAAACTCCCGCCTACAATATAAAAATTGCGCTTGCAAAAGGCTCGGTGTTTTATTTTTATTACCTGACCGCTGACCGCT
>NZ_PNCV01000046.1:0-4008 GCF_005886925.1 Pseudoalteromonas sp. S3260 | reverse complement strand
ACCTAACACCTAACACCTAAAACCTAAAACCTAAAACCTAAAACCTAGGACCTAAAACCTAAAATCTTCATGAAGGCGCTGCCAATGAGTTTTAAGTTGTTGTTTATGTGCTTTACTCATTGGTAAATTCTTAATCGCATCTGGCCATTGTGTACGCGCTTTATTAATTACATCATCTAAATGAGGTTTTATAGCTCGCCAGGGAATGTCTGCTTTTTTAGACCAGTATTCAAAATGTTTATAAGAGATATCGTACCATGCTTTTGTTTTCGCGAGGTTGAGTGCAAAATGTTGCTCATTTGCAATGTAAACACTGGTTGTAACTATATCATAAGCAGGTGATAGCCTTGGCGTTGTTTGGTCTGAATATAATAAACTCCAATTTTTTAGGTGAGCGTCACCATTAGCTAGCAGAATATTAGCAAGTAAACGTCTTGCTAGCTGTTGCACATCAGCGAGTCCATCCTCTGAAAACTGATATAAGATCCTTGCTATTTGCTCATAGTTTCCTGAATTGTATTTATCGTGTGGGAACTTAACGAGTACTTGTGCAAAATCTTCCATGTGAATTCGTTGATTGCTTTGCCTATCGAATCGCTTTATTGCAAACGCTAGTTTTTCATCAGGTAAATTAATTTGAGGTAAATTATCTAATTGTTCAATATTAACTAGTTTTATATCCGGAATATCCACACCTACCATTGACGCTAAAGTCATGGATGTAAACTCATTAGTAGGTACATCTTTATGTTTAGTTGAGGGGGTTTTTATGATCCAATCACCTAACACATTATCACGTGCTAAATTATATCGGCCGTCTTTTTCTTTCATAGAAAATTTCATTTGGACACCAGCCAAAGAAAATTTATTCTCTTGATTTAACTTGTCAAAATTCACCGCAGTTACTTGGCCATGACTATTAAATAGGCTAATTGGAACATCCTCAGGCTTCATTGGTTCAGCAACTAAAGCACCTGGTAAGTCCATTCCGAGGTACGAAAGGATGTGAAACTCATTATCTACATGAGTTTTAAGGCCTTGAGCTATTAGTTCGCGTAATGAACCTTCTGGTAGTAGGTTTGATAGTATGGGGTGAACGCGTTGGTTTGTTACCCAAGGTTCTGACATCATTTTTTCAGCTCGTGGGAAGTTTGGATGTGTAGTTAAGCTAAATGTTGGCCTCGTTTTATTTAAACGAAAGCTTTCATCGAAGTGGAATATGTTTAAGCCATTTTTACCCCCAGCAAGAAAGCCTACTACATGGCCATGCAGTGTTAACTTTAAAACATTAATTTCCATGTTCATCCTCATCCTCATCCTCTAGTAATCCTTTCCATGGATCTTCAGATACAGTTATTTTTTGTAGGCTTTGATTAGGCTTTTGGTGTTCGGTTGGTATGTTGCCATCACTGTTTTTGAGGGCTGCTAATACCACACTCATTTTTTCTTTCGGTATTAACATTATTTCACTATTAAGCCCTTGAGCTACTAATGTTAGCGTATCTAATCTGGGATTGCCTTTTGCTTCAAGTCGCTGGTATTGTTGCCTAGAAATACCAATGCGCATGGGCATTTCATTTTGTTTTATTTTTAGAGCAAGACGACGGTTTTTTATTTGCTGTAGAAGGTTCATTTAAGGAAACTAATAAGTTGCTTTTTAAATTTATAGAAACATATTAGTTGCTATTGTTGTTTTTAGCAACTTAAGTGTTGCTATTTTATACTGTACTCGGGTTGCGAGTTACGGGCGACGGGCCTAAAGCCTAATAACGACGCGAGGTGAACCCGCTGCTACAGATATTTAAAACCTTGCGATATTAACCGCAAGGTTTTTAAATTTCTCGAAGCTCGAAGCTCGAAGCTCGAAGCTCGAACCTCGAACCTATCCCTTCCCAATTTCTACCTTCACCTCGTTCCCCAGTACTTCCCTATACTTTGTAGCGAGTGCATTTTTAGCGTCATCATCGCCATGGACTATTTTTATATGGCGGGGCTTTTTGCGCATACCGGTTACAAATTTAATGAGACCTGCCTGATCTGCATGAGCACTATAACCGCTTATAGTGTGTATTTTGGCGTTAATATTCACCCTAGTATTATTTATCAACACGTATCCATTTTTTGGTCCGTAGGCTTGTATGTCTCGACCTAATGTTCCGCGCCCTTGGTAACCTACAAATAGTACGTCGGTGGTTTCATCTGTTAAAAATCGCTCTAGGTAGTTAACTATTCTTCCGCCGGTGCACATACCGCTTGCAGCTAGGATAATTGCAGGTGTTTGGCGTGTGGCGAGGTAATTTATTAACGCTAAGTGCTCGCTATGGGTATTTATTGTAGTGAGGTTTTCAAAGTCGAGAGGATGGCGGCCTTTGGCTACTTTTTGTTTTGCTTCTTCATCCCATAAATATTTAAATTTTCGGTATTGCTGAGTAAAGTTAGCTGCCATGGGGGAGTCGAGTATTACTTGTATTGTGCGCCAAGGTGAGTTTTTAGCAGAAGCATGAATTAGCTGTTCAAGCTCGTATAGCAGTTCTTGTGTGCGGCCAATACTAAAGGCAGGCACAAGTACTACGCCGTTGTCGGCAACAGCGCGTTCAATCACGTTTTTTAAGGTTTGCGTACGTTGTTTACGACCTTGGTGATTTTTATCTCCATAGGTCGACTCTATCACTAAGGTATCGGCTTTATAGGGCGCTTTAGGTGCGGGTAGTAAAGGCGTATAGGGCGCGCCTAAATCACCAGAAAAAACCACTCTATGATTATTATTAGCTTTGTGGGGAGGTGTGCCTATGTCTATTTCTACATAAGCGGAGCCTAAAATATGCCCTGCTCGTTGTAATCGGGCTTTCGCTGTGTGTTCACCTTTGCAAGGAAGATCGAACCAGGTTTTAAAATCAACTTCAATAATTTGCTGTTTAAGTAATCTTAAGCAGGTGTCTATTATTTTTTGGTCTCGCGTAACGCCCACTTTTAATGCATCTTCAATGACTAACGGCAATAAGCTTGCTGATGCGACAGAGGTAAATATGGGTCCTTTAAAGCCAGCCATTAATAAGTAGGGGATTCGGCCAACATGATCAATATGGCAATGGGTAACTATTAATGCGCGAACAGTGTCTATATTAAATTCAATGCTTAGATCATCTACAGAATCTTCACCCTGGAATAGTCCGCAATCAATTAGAAAAGAGCTTTGGTCGTTTATTATCAGCTGGTGGCATGAACCTGTCACGCCATTTACTGCTCCGTGGTGAAGTATTTTCATGAGTGTCCTTATTGCTTGTTTTGTACAAGGCGGGGCTTTATGCCGCGCATTTTAATCTTTGTAGATAGGCCTAAAGAACTTGCGCGAGGTAAACTCCCGCCTACAAATTTTCAATTGCATTTACAAACTTCGGCCTACGGGTATTTATATTTTATTTCAAATAAATACAATCCCAAAATGGGTAATCGCCAACGTTATCAACGATATTAGCTCTAAGCGGGTTTGCTACTATATAGCGCGCATAGTTAATGAGATCTTTTTCATCTCGGATCATATGATCGTAATAATCACTTTGCCAAAGCTTATTAATTTTGTGATGATCTCGGGCAAGTTTGGTGCAACGGCCTTTAAATAGCCTAATTAAGGCGCTCAAATGCATGCTTACTTTTAATTGAAAAAGCCAATGTATATGGTCTGGCATTAAGACAAATGCAATACTTTTACAGGCACCTTCTTCTTCAAGTTTCTTAATTTCAAAAATTATTTTTCTATTGAGACCAAGGTCGTTTAATAATTTTTGTCTGTTATTAATGACTAGAGTTACGCAGTAATAGTGATTGGGAATTGAAATACGACCTTTCCTTAGGTTTTGTGATTTTTTCATTTTTATATCTTGTGGTTTTATAGGTAAATATAGCAGGCAATTAATTGGGTTGCTTAATACCTAAATTCTGCGCGAGGTAAACTCCCGCCTACGGGTAGGTTAGCATGGGTGTTTTATTGGCGGGGCTTTATGCCGCGCA
>NZ_PNCV01000045.1:0-5071 GCF_005886925.1 Pseudoalteromonas sp. S3260 | reverse complement strand
TCAGCGGTCAGCGGTCAGGTAGTAAAATAAAACACCGAGCCTTATGCAAGCCCAGTTTTTATATTATAGGTGAGAGTTTACCTCGCGCACTTTCACAACATGTCAAACTACCTGCGCGGCGTAAAGCCCCGCCTACGTTTAACCCAAACACCGTACTTGGCTTAATCTTTTGCTGGCAACTTGTCGCTGCAAGCAAGGTTTCAGCGACAGCAACTTGTCGCTGCAAGCACAGTATGGTTTCAGCGACACAACTGACAGCTGAAGACTAAAAACTGTTCTTTAACCTAAATCATCGCGGCTTTTACATACACATCAAAGCGGTTTTTCTTGGTTTTGATTTGCATACTCGGGGTTTTATCATTTAAAAATGGTGCGTAATCGGGGCGTTTCACTACTACACGCTTACTGGCAAGGGGGTAGGCAAACTCGAGTAAATCATCGGCGTCGGTATCGCCACCTACTAACTCTTGGAATACGCGCATTTCTTTTTTAACCAATGCTGATTTTTCACGGTGCGGGAACATTGGATCAAGGTAAACCACATCGGGCATGCTGTCACATTGAGCAAGTAAGGTATGGCTTGAGCCAAAGATAAGGCTCATATTTTGCTGCATCCATGGGCCAATTTCACTATCGTTATAAGCACGTTGTAAGCCATCATATAACAGTGCAGCAACCACGGGGTGGCGCTCATGTAAAATTACTTTACAGCCTAATGAGGCTAACACAAAACCGTCGCGTCCAAGGCCTGCTGTGGCATCGAGTACCACTGGCGTTGCGCCCTTATTAAGACCAACGGCTTTGGCAATTGATTGCCCTTTACCACCACCAAATTTACGCCTATGTGCAACGGCACCAGTTATAAAGTCTACGTTAATAGCACCTAATTTTGGCTCGTCAGTTTTATACAGGCTTAGTCCTTTATCATCGTAATGCAAGCTAAAACCACTGCTTTGCTCTGCCCATTGAGCAAGCCCAAAGCGTGCTTCTAACTCATTTAAATAAGGTCGACACTCTTTAAACGCACACTGTATAACCACTTCACACTCCGATGATAAATTTCACCGTTATTATACCCAAACAAAGCCAATATACGATCTCTAGTTTAAAACAACTCAATATCGTTATTTTCGCTCTCAGGTTCTGGCTGCGTTTGTTGTTTACTTAGTTGTGTTTGAGTAATTAAATAAAAAAGCGCCTCTGGGGCGCTTTTGTAATTATATTTTAATCCGCAAAGGTCAACAGACCCTAAGCGGCGATGCCGCTGTGGCGCAGTAGTGCATCTACACTTGGCTCACGACCACGGAAGTTTTTAAACAGTGCCATTGGCTCTTCGCTGCCGCCTTTTTCAAGAATATGCTGCATAAACGCTTGGCCAGTTTGTGGATTAAAAATCCCCTCTTCTTCAAATTTAGAATAGGCGTCTGCCGAAAGTACTTCAGCCCATTTATACGAGTAATAGCCTGCACTGTAACCGCCCGCAAAAATATGACTAAAGCCATGCTGAAAACGGTTAAACGCTGGCGGCTTAATGACTGAGGTACGACTGCGTACATCATCAAGTACAGCTTGAATGTTACATGGTTTGTCTGCCACGTAGTCATGGTGAATTTTAAAATCGAATAACGAGAACTCAAGTTGTCTTAACATTTGCATACCTGAGTTATAATTTTTAGCGGCCAATAGTTTATCTAGTAGCTCTTTTGGTAATGGCTCACCGGTTTCGAAGTGGCCTGAAATAAAGCTTAGGGCTTCTTCTTCGTAACACCAGTTTTCTAAAAACTGACTTGGCAATTCAACGGCATCCCATGCTACACCATTAATACCAGCAACAGGCGCTGCATCTACTTGAGTTAACATGTGGTGAATGCCGTGACCAAACTCATGGAACAGTGTGGTTACTTCATTATGGGTAAACAAAGCAGGCTTATCGCCAATCGCTTTATTAAAGTTACATACTAAGTAAGCAACTGGTGTTTGAAGTTCACCATTAGCGCGCACTTTACGACCCATACAGTCATCCATCCACGCACCACCACGCTTGTGGTCACGGGCGTATAAATCTAAGTAGAAACGACCACGTAAAGTATTATTGCTATCGTAAATTTCAAAAAAGCGCACATCTTTATGATAAGTATCGATGTCTTTTTGTTCTTTAACTGTAATACCAAATAGGCGGTTAACGGTTTCGAACAAACCACTAAGCACTTTATCGGCAGGGAAGTATGGGCGTAATACTTCATCTGAAATCGCGTACTTTTCTTGCTTTAGTTTTTCACTGTAATAACCAAAATCCCACGCCTGCAGTTCACTAATACCATGCTTTTGCTCTGCATATAGTTGCAACTCTTTAAGTTCTTGCTCTGCTTGTGGTTTAGACTTAGCGGCTAAGTCTTCTAAAAATGAAAATACCTGCGCGGGTGATTCTGCCATTTTTGTAGCTAAAGATTTTTCGGCGTAATTATTAAAGCCAAGTAATTGTGCTAACTCATGACGCAGTGCCAGCTCTTCACTCATAATCGCCGAGTTATCAAACTCTCCTGCATTTGGACCTTGATCGGATGCACGAGTAGAAAACGCGGTGTATGTTTCTTTGCGAAGTTCACGGTCGTCTGCGTAAGTCATTATAGGTAAGTAAGATGGGAAATCGAGAGTAAATACCCAGCCTTCCAAGTCTTTACTTTTTGCCGTATCGGCCGCTAATGCAAGCGCTGATTCTGGTAAACCAGCCAATTGGCTTTCATCGGTAATATGCTTATGCCATGCAAGCGTGGCATCCATCACGTTATTACCAAATTTTGAAGCAAGCTCTGATAAACGCGCACTAATTTCACCGTAGCGTTTTTGTTGCTCAGGATTTAACGCAATACCTGAAAGCTTAAAGTCACGTAATGCGTTAGTAATGGTTTTTTGCTGGGCAGTAGTGAGTGTTTTAAATTCGTCACTGTTATAAAGTGCGTTGTAAGCCTCATACAAACCTTGGTGCTGACCAACAAAAGTAGAATATTCAGAAATAAGCGGTAAACATTGCTCGTAGGCTTCGCGAAGTTCATCATTGTTCATTACTGAGTTCAAATGCGATACCGGTGAAAACAATCGCGATAGTTTATCGTCAGCTTCTTCAAGGGGTAATACTAAATCTTCCCATGTGTATGATTGCTTTGCTAATACATCATTAATTGCACTGCGACAGTGCTCAATACCTTTTTTTAGTGCCGGGACAACATGCTCTGGCTTTATTTTTGAAAAAGGCGGTAAGCCTTCAAGCCCGATTAGGGGATTAGTATGTGCATTGGTCATAGTGATTCTCGGTTTATGCAAAATATAAAAATTTAAGTTGGGGCAAAATACGTAAATACAAGGGCAAACCTGCTTTACTAGTTAACGAGTGTGTATCTGTAAATGATCACTTAGCAGCTTGATCTGAAATAGCATATCTTTCGTTTGATGAAGGATGTTTGATAGATTTTAGCAGCCCCGAACAAGTGACTTGCTCATCGCATATGCTATCATCAGCACAGAAAAGTTAAATTAATATTTAGAGGATTAAACATGGCTCAGCATTTTGATTACATTGCAATTGGTGGCGGTAGTGGTGGTATTGCATCAGCTAACCGTGCAGCAATGCGTGGCGCAAAAGTAGCATTAATTGAAGCTAAACACATGGGTGGCACCTGCGTAAACGTAGGGTGTGTTCCTAAAAAAGTAATGTGGCATGGTGCTCAAGTTGCTGAAGCAATTAATCTTTATGCTCCTGATTACGGTTTTGATGTTGAAGTTAAAGGCTTTGACTGGTCAAAGTTAGTAGAAAGCCGTGAAGCCTATATTGGCCGTATTCACAAAGGCTATGATAATGGTTTAGCTAAAAATGGCGTAACTGTGATCAAAGGCTTTGCAAAGTTTGTGGATAGTAAAACTGTTGAAGTAGATGGCGAGCACTATACTGCCGATCACATTTTAGTCGCCGTAGGCGGACGCCCTACTATTCCTAATATTCCAGGTGCTGAACACGGTATTGATTCAAACGGCTTTTTTGAGCTGAACGAACAACCTAAGCGTGTTGCTGTTGTTGGTGCCGGTTATATTGCCGTAGAAATTGCAGGTGTGCTGCACAGCCTAGGGACACAAACCCATTTATTTGTTCGTAAGAGCAAGCCACTGCGTACCTTTGACCCATACATTATCGACACACTGGTTGATATTATGGCAAAAGAAGGCCCTACTCTGCACACTGAGTGTTCACCAAAAGAGGTGGTAAAAGAGGCTGATGGCAGCTTAACGATTCATTTTGAGAATGGTTACAGCGAAAATGTTGATCAAGTTATTTGGGCGATTGGTCGTACACCAACAACCGATAAAATTAACCTTGCTGCAGCAGGCGTAGAAGTAAACGAAAGCGGTTATGTAAAAGTAGATGAATACCAAAACACCACAGCTGAAAATGTATACGCTGTGGGTGATATTATCGAAAATGGTATTGAGCTTACACCGGTTGCTGTAAAAGCGGGTCGTACTCTATCTGAGCGTTTATTTAATAAAGAATTGCCGAACGATTTGAAAATGGACTACAGCCTAGTACCAACCGTGGTATTTAGCCATCCACCTATCGGCACCATTGGCTTAACTGAACAAGAGGCGATTTCTCAGTACGGCGAAGAAAATGTAAAAGTATATAAATCAAGCTTTGCGGCTATGTACACCGCAGTTACTCAGCATCGCCAAGCATGTAACATGATGTTAGTGTGTGCAGGCGATGATGAAAAAGTTGTGGGCTTACACGGTATCGGTTTCACCGTTGATGAAATGATTCAGGGCTTTGCTGTTGCCATGAAAATGGGCGCGACTAAAGCCGATTTTGATGCGGTTGTCGCACTACACCCAACAGGGTCGGAAGAGTTTGTTACCATGACAGGTTAGTGTAGGAAAAGCATCTTACACACATAGTAAACTCTGGAAAAAATATTAATGCTGACTATATTGTGTATAGTCAGCGCTTTTCCATGAGGATTCTATGGCGTTTTTAATTAATTCCGATAATGTCTGTGAACTACCCATCGACGCCACTCCGTGT
>NZ_PNCV01000044.1:0-75474 GCF_005886925.1 Pseudoalteromonas sp. S3260 | reverse complement strand
GGTGATCACCGGACGGATACAAAACATCAAGCCAAGACTGTATATGGAACTTAGTAGTGGCCGCTCTTGCATATCTTGTGCTCCATGGCATTCGTATTCCTATACATCAAACAAAACAGCTTGGATCTAAACAAAAAAGTGGGATGTTCTATTGTATTGTCGCTATAAATTAGCGCACTGGCTCCAAATAACAGAACCACGTTACAGCAAAATGCTGGTTTTTTATTGTTTTAAATTTGAAGATGAATTACGCAATATCTTAAAAAAAGAGACTGCCAGCCAATCTCATCATGTATATGCTTCCTATCAGATTACTAATAACTTATAGACTTAACATTCTCATGCAGTTATAGATCCTACGTGTTAAAATTTGATTTTAACTTTGCATATTATTGAGGTGTCTATTGCCAACCAGTGATTATCAACGAGTGCTAAATGAGATAACTCAAGAGGTTAAACCTTTATTGAGCCAAGGTAAGGTTGCTAATTATATCCCTGCTCTTGCTGAAGTTGATCTTGAGCAGTTTTCTATTGCCATTTACACCACTGAGGGGGAGATATTTTGCGCGGGTGATTGTGAACAGCGTTTTACGATCCAATCAGTTTCTAAAGTAATGACTCTGACATTAGCGTTGCAACGTTATGGCGATGAATTATGGAGTAGAGTGGGTAAAGAGCCCTCAGGAACAGCGTTTAATTCACTGACACAGCTTGAGTTTGAAAAAGGCATACCACGTAATCCGTTCATTAATGCGGGTGCCATAGTTACCTGTGATGCGCTATATAGTCGTTTATCTGCGCCCATGCACTCTATGCTGGAAACATTCCGCGATTTATCTGGTAATCGAAGTATCGTAATAGATAAACAAGTGGCTAATTCAGAGTATGAGTTTAGGCATCGAAATGCGGCAATGGCACATTTAATGAAATCATTCGGTAACTTTGAGAATGAAGTGGATGATGTGCTTTGGTCATACTTTAATTTTTGTGCCATAGAACTTAATTGTATTGAACTTGCTAAGGCTTACAACTTTTTAGCTAATAAAGGGATAGATTACAGTTCTTCTAAACGAGTACTTTCTAGCCGTCAAAATAAGCAACTAAACTCGTTGTTATTTACCAGTGGTTTATATGATGCGGCGGGTGATTTTGGTTATCGAGTAGGAATGCCGGGCAAATCAGGTGTTTCTGGCACTATATTGGCGGTGTTACCGAATAGATTTACTGTGGCAGTGTATTCCCCAGGATTAAACTCTTTTGGTAATTCAGTCGCAGGAATAGCAGCATTAGAGCTGCTATCTAAAAAGCTTGATATATCGATATTTTAAATACGCTGAGTGCATTGGGATTTTATTGATCCCAATACACTTGCTCTAAACAATCTTCGCGCTCTGGTAAGCCACGTGATAAGCGTGGAGAATGCTGAACCAGCACTTCGTAACTTGCACGGTTGGCGTATTTACTAATTTGAGCGAGCGAAGAGTAGGTAATCGCTTGTTGCTGATGTTTTGCTGAATTAGCAACGTTCAACTTATGATAAACATTCGCTGATAAGTCATGCAATACAGCGGCTAAAGCACAATCACCAGCGCCGTTGGTATTTTTAATCGAGTCAGGCCCGCCCATAAACGGAGCAGTATGACTATATGCCTTTATTGGGTTTTCACAGTCAACTTTACGCATTGCACGTGAAAACTCATAACGATTAAAGTCAGGGATAGCACCAGGCAAAAGTGGATACTCTGTTTCGCGTTTGAAACTGTCATCAACAAAACCGGCCATAAATAAGCCTTTTTCACCGGCAGTACAAATTACTAAATCAACCCAGTCTAATGCTTTGTCGGCAGCTAGTAATGGATCTTCAAATCCAGTAATTGCTTGGCCTTCTTCTTCGTTCATAGCAAGGATATCAACATGCTTTTCTACAAAGTTAGCCCACCATGTCGGATCCTGCTCGATAAGAAACTTAGTACCGAGTGTTAATACAACCGGTACATCTGCATCGTTAGCATACTTGATTGCTTGCATGGTCGCTTCGGTCATGGTTTCATCACCTTGAGTACGCATTAAATAAGCGCTAATCACTAATGCCGATGAGCCTTCGATTAGCTCTTTATCAATTGACTCAGGCTTTAGATAATTCATTAGGCCAGCACTAATGGCAAAGGTGCGTTCACCCGTTTCATCAATCAATGTGAAACAGCGGCCTATAGGACCATCTACAGGCTGTAAGTAGTCTAAGTCTACGCGACTTGAGTTATTACATAAAAAGCGATAAGCATAACTGCCTATTTTTATGTTTTCACTCATTACACCTAATAGCACCGAACGGTCATCAGCAAGTACGGAATAGTTGTGCATCGTGTTGCCAACGGTTCCGCCTGCGAATTCGTAATCGACCATGTCGTTTAGTTTTAAGCGATCGTATAAAGCATTGGTGATGTCATTATCTATAACTTGCGACATCCCTCGGCGCAATTGAAATTCATCGAGAAAAGCTTGGTCAACCTTAGCTTCTATATCAACAACGATTTGATCGATCCCCGTAATATAGCTGCGGTGTAATCGCTCAGTGGCGTTAAGTTGATTGGTCAGTGGATCTTTGGCTTCCACTGGAAAATAATGTTTATGCCTGCGGCGTCCAGGAAATTTCATTTGCTACCCGTGTTGTGAGCTAAATAAAAAAAGCGTGAGATTATAGCGTAAATCCTGCCTTATGAGCCATGACAAACCACTTAAATTTGTTTTATTTTTGCAATAAAGTGATCAATGACGCATTTTATTGCGCTAAGTTGGTATAATTACGGCATAAAAAATAGTTAAGTAATAATAATGATAGAGCCATTTGACGACCAATATTGGATGGAACAAGCGCTTGTGTATGCAAAACAAGCGGAGCAGCTAGATGAGATCCCGGTAGGGGCTATAATTGTTAAAGATAATCAGCTTATTAGCGCAGGCTATAATCGTTCAATTACTGATAACGACCCATCGGCTCATGCTGAGATGATAGCGGTACGTGAAGCAGGAAAAGTACTTAATAATTATCGCTTAATTGACTGTACTCTTTACGTCACGCTAGAGCCATGCTCAATGTGCGCAGGTTTATTAGTACATAGCCGAATTAAACGCTTAGTATTTGGTGCAGCCGATGCTAAAACGGGTTCAGCTGGTTCAATTATGAACCTTTTGCAAGAACCTCGTTTAAACCATCAGGTAGAAATAACGGGTGGGGTATTAGAAACACAATGTGCAGAGACTATTTCTAGTTTTTTTAAGCGTCGCCGAGCACAAATAAAGGCGGCAAAGCAAGCCGCTCGTAATAGTAACAGCGATTAGTCAGCAGCTGCTATTAAGGCGTCTAATTCAGCCATTTGCTGCATAGCAAACATACGGCGGCGCCAAATTATTTTTTTATGTAAATTTCTTAACATCACTCGACGACGAGTGGCGGTTGAGTGCTTTATACAACGTTTAAGTTGATGTGTACGTCTACGTTTAAGCATGACTTATCCTTATGTGCTTGGTAATGACACAAAATTTTATACAATTAAGCCAGATTATTGAATAATTGATTACAAGTAAACAACTATTTGATTTTCTGATGTTCAGTTAATTACTAAGCAGCGTATTTATTTTTTTTCCTCAGCGGAATTACTTTTACGTTGCTCTGAATCATCTGGTTTAACGATTTTCTCTTCTGTTTCATTTGTTGAGGTAATCGGCGCCATTGCATTATTTTCATCAAGCCAAACAAGCGCATCGTAATAGCGACGTATATTATCAACATAGGTCACTGCTACATCACCGCGAGCATAGCCATAACGGGTATTACGATAGTGACGTTTTTTTATTAACAATGGTAAGCGCTTTTTAACGTCAGCCCATTTATCAGGGCTAGCTCCCTGTTGCTCGGTAATAATACGGGCATCGTTAACGTGTCCCCAACCTACATTATAGGCGGCAAGTGCAAGCCAAGTACGATCCGGTTGAGGGATTCGATCCGGGACGCGTTTAATTAACTTTGCTAAGTATTGTGCACCACCGCGTATATTTTGCTCTGGTTCTAAGCGGTTTGTTACACCGACTTGTTTTGCTGTACGTCTTGTTAGCATCATAATACCACGCACACCGGTTGGTGACTTAGCACGCGGGTTCCACATCGACTCTTGATAACTTAATGCCGCCAGTAAGCGCCAATCTAGGCTACCTGCATATTGCATAAACCAAGGTTGATATTTAGGCAGTGTTTCTTTAATTGCGTCTATATAGGCCAAGGTATTAACGTAATTAAATTGGCGGACATGACCGAAGTATTTTTCTTCGAGCACATAAAGTTGATTATTTTGTTTTGCTTCACCAAAAAAGGGAACTAATAATGCGTATAGGGAATCATCATTCGACTTTCTTAGTATCCATGCAATTGAATCATTTCGGGTAACTGAAAAGCCAATACTTAAATTAGGGTGATAGCGACGAAATAGCGCTAAAGTATGTGAATCCGCTAAGGTGTAATCTATTTCGCCGTCAATAACTGCTTGCAGTAATTCTTCTTCATCAAACTCTTCGGTTTCATTCCAGCTTAACTTTGGGTTGGTTTGTTTTATTTCTTCTAATGTTAATGAATGACTACTTTTAGCGATAACGGTGAAGTTTCCGGTTAAATCATCAAAATCACGAGGGCGTTCACGCCCTTGTTTAAAAACTAATTTTTGACTTATCGTTCTGTAAGTTGGGCCATAGCGGTAACGTTTGGCGCGCGCCTTGTTAAAAGTAAGCCCAGAGGCAATTAAATCGAGATCGCCACTATCTAAGCGCGCAAACATATCGGATAAATTAAAAAAGGGCACAATTTCAAGCTCTACCCCAAGGTAGTCGGCGAATGCTTGAGAGAGTTCAAATTCAAAGCCTTGTTCTCCTTGAACAGCTTGATAATAATTACTTGCACTGGCAAGTGTACCAACGCGAATTTTATTTTCTGATTTAATTTGGGCGAGCTGTGTTGACTGCTCTTGTGTGTTACAGGCACACAAAAGGATGACTAACGTAATGATTGTTATTAGCTTTATCTTCAACATATTCGCCTCTTTAGCATCGTATCTCCTGTTATAACAAAACTTACTGATTACGTCACTTATCGTTTAATCGCAGTGAGTAAAAAATAGGTGTAAACAAAAAGAAAAAGTTAATTTAATGAAAAGCGCATTTTTGAGTTAAATCTGAGAGTAATTTGGACTATAATACGCGCCTAAAATATCGTTCAATCCCTAACCCCGGGTGAAATTACTTATGTTGATCCTTCGTGGTGCACCAGCACTTTCAGAGTTCAGAGTTAATAAAATTTTAGCGCGTTGCCAACAATCGCAACTTCCTGTCACCAATGTATATGCCGAATACGCTCACTTTGCCGATTTAACATCGCCATTAAACACTGATGAGCACACCAAACTTGAAAAGTTATTAACCTACGGCCCAACAATTGCTGAGCATGCGCCAGCAGGTCAGTTGGTATTAGTAACGCCTCGTCCTGGTACAATTTCGCCATGGGCTTCAAAAGCGACTGATATTGCTCATAACTGTGGGCTTAAACAAGTTCATCGCGTAGAGCGCGGTATTGCTTACTATGTTGAAGGTGATTTAAGTGCAGAACAGTTAGCACAAGTTGCAGCACTTCTTCATGACCGCATGACTGAAGCTACTCACAGTAAATTAGAAGATGCCGCGCAGTTATTTCGCAGCGATGCACCTCGTCCAATGTCATCAGTTGATATTTTAGGTGGCGGCCGTGAAGCATTAGCCACAGCAAATATAGAGCAAGGGTTTGCGCTTGCTGATGATGAAATTGATTATTTAGTTGAAAACTTTATTAAGTTAGGGCGTAACCCCAACGATATTGAACTGTTTATGTTTGCTCAAGCGAACTCAGAGCATTGTCGTCATAAAATATTTAATGCTGATTGGACTATTGATGGCATTGAACAGCCAAAGTCGTTGTTCAAAATGATTAAAAACACCTTTGAGCATAATCCTGAAAATGTATTATCTGCTTATAAAGATAATGCAGCCGTAATGAAAGGCTCAAAGGCGGGTCGCTTCTTCCCGAATGCACAAGGTGAATATGCGTATCACCAAGAAGACATTGAAATATTAATGAAGGTTGAAACCCATAACCACCCAACGGCTATTGCTCCTTTCTCTGGTGCGGCAACTGGGTCGGGCGGTGAGATTCGCGATGAGGGCGCAACTGGTCGTGGTTCAAAACCAAAAGCGGGTTTAGTGGGCTTTACTGTATCTAATTTACGTATTCCTGGTTTTGAACAGCCTTGGGAAAGTGATTTTGGTAAGCCTGGCCGTATTGTTAATGCCCTAGATATTATGACTGAAGGCCCATTAGGTGGTGCTGCGTTTAATAACGAGTTTGGACGTCCTAACCTTTTAGGTTATTTCCGTACTTACGAAGAAAAAGTAACGAGTCACAATGGTGAAGAGGTACGTGGTTACCACAAGCCAATTATGCTTGCCGGTGGTCTAGGTAATATTCGTGCTGATCATGTTCAAAAAGGCGATATTCCAGTAGGCGCAAAATTGATTGCGCTTGGCGGCCCTGCAATGAACATTGGTTTAGGCGGTGGTGCTGCATCTAGCATGGCATCGGGTCAATCAAACGAAGATTTAGACTTTGCTTCTGTTCAACGTGAAAACCCAGAAATGGAACGTCGTTGTCAAGAAGTGATCGACAAATGTTGGCAGCTAGGTGATGCAAACCCTATTGCGTTTATACACGATGTGGGCGCCGGTGGTTTATCAAATGCATTCCCTGAGCTTGTAGATGATGGTGGCCGTGGTGGTAAATTCCAGCTGCGCGATATCCCTAATGATGAGCCGGGCATGGCACCACACGAAATTTGGTGTAATGAATCGCAAGAGCGCTATGTGCTTGCTGTGGGCGTTGAAGATTTTGCACGCTTTGAAGCAATTTGTAAGCGTGAGCGCGCACAATATGCAGTTATTGGTGAAGCGACAGAAGAGCGTCATTTAACGGTTGCCGATAGTCATTTTGATAACAGCCCTGTAGATTTACCACTGGATGTATTACTAGGTAAAGCACCTAAAATGCATCGTGATGTTACTTCGCAACAAGTAGTAGGCACTGCATTAAATGTAGAGGCAATTAATCCTGCTGATGCTGCAGAACGTTTATTACGTTTACCAACCATTGCAGAAAAAACCTTCCTCATTACTATTGGCGATCGCTCGGTAACAGGTTTAGTATCACGCGATCAAATGGTAGGCCCATGGCAAGTACCAGTTGCTAACTGTGCAGTAACCGCAGCAACGTATGACACTTACCATGGTGAAGCAATGTCACTGGGTGAACGTACGCCTGCAGCACTACTTAACTATGGCGCTTCAGCGCGTTTAGCAGTGGCAGAATCGTTAACGAATATTGCCTGTGCAAACATTGGCTCTCTTGAAAATATTAAGTTATCTGCAAACTGGATGGCCGCAGCGGGACACCCAGGAGAAGATGCCGGTTTATACGAAGCGGTGAAAGCGGTGGGTGAAGAGTTATGTCCGGGACTTGGGTTAACAATTCCTGTAGGTAAAGATTCTATGTCGATGAAAACGACATGGAAGAACGAAGATGATGCTACAGAGCAATCTGTAACATCACCGTTATCGCTTATTATCACTGCGTTTGGTCGTGTTGAAGACGTACGTAAAACAGTGACCCCACAGTTACGAACAGATAAAGGCGATACATCGCTTATTTTAGTTGACTTAGGCGCGGGCAAAAACCGACTGGGCGCATCAAGCCTTGCTCAGGTTTATAAGCAATTAGGTGATACAACACCTGATGTAGATAGCCCAGAGCTACTAAAAGGTTTTTACAACGCAATGCAAGCGCTAGTCGCTGATAGCAAGTTGCTTGCGTACCATGACCGTTCAGACGGTGGTTTATTTACCACTATCGCTGAAATGGCGTTTACCGGTCACACCGGTGTTACCGTTGATTTAGCGACTTTGACCGGCTCTGATATTGAAGCGCTTTATAACGAAGAGCTAGGTGCTGTAATTCAAGTAGCGAATAGCGATTTAGAGGCTGTAAATTCGGTATTTGAGCAGCATGGAGTTGCCGCAATTAGTCATGTGATTGGCTCGCTAAATAACGACGATAACATCGTGTTTAATCGTGGTGAGCAAACAGTACTTAATCATACGCGTACTGAACTTCGTACAATTTGGGCCGAAACAACGTATCAAATGCAAGCGCGTCGTGATAACCCAGATTGTGCTAAGCAAGAGTTTGACGCTAAGTTTGACGCAAAAGATCCTGGCTTAAATGTAAAACTTAACTTTGATTTAAATGAAGATGTTGCAGCTCCATATATTGCAACTGGTGCTAAACCGCAAATGGCTATTTTACGTGAGCAAGGTGTAAACTCTCATTTAGAAATGGCAGCTGCATTTAACCGTGCGGGCTTTGCAGCGGTTGATGTGCACATGAGCGACATTTTAGAAGGGCGCTTAACACTTGAGCAATTTAAAGGCTTAGTGGCGTGTGGTGGCTTCTCTTACGGTGACGTATTAGGTGCGGGTGAAGGTTGGGCTAAGTCAATACTGTTTAATGACATGGCACGCGATCAATTCCAAAGCTTTTTCCATCGTGAAGATACCTTTAGCTTAGGGGTATGTAACGGTTGTCAAATGCTATCAACATTAAAAGAGTTGATCCCAGGTACTGAGCATTGGCCACGCTTTGTAACGAACAAGTCAGAGCGTTTTGAAGCACGCTTTAGCTTAGTTGAAATACAAGAGAATCCATCGGTATTCTTTAATGGTATGGCGGGCTCGCGGATGCCAATTGCGGTATCTCATGGTGAAGGCCATGCAGAGTTTGCAAACGACGCAGCAACAAAAGCAGCGCTTGCAAGTGGTACTGTAGCGGTTAAATTTGTTGATAACTACGGCAACCCTACAACGCAATATCCAGCGAACCCGAACGGCTCGCCAGAAGGTATCACAGGTATTACATCAACAGATGGCCGTGCAACTGTAATGATGCCACATCCAGAGCGTGTATTTCGTACTGTTGCTAACTCTTGGCACCCAGATGAGTGGAAAGAGGATAGCCCATGGATGCGTATGTTCCGTAATGCGCGTAAAAATGTAGGTTAATATACACACTAGATTCATGATCTGGATGTAAAATAAAAAAGGCTGCCTTGTGCAGCCTTTTTTGATTATAGTGATTAAAAAACATGTAAGGATAATATGTTTAAGCGCATTGGTTTAATTGTTGGCACTCTTTTACTGAGTCTATTATTACTCGGGTATGTATTTCGCTTGCCTTTACTACAATGGGCCATTGCCCCTGAACTTAAAAAAGCAGGTGTCACATTAAGCTGCCTCGATTTTTCAATTACCTCAAAGTTAAATATACATGCCAATACTGTGTGTTTAAATTACCAAAACCAACAATTACAACTCTCTGATATCACTGCAAATACAAAGCATGTCAGTGTTCAAAGTGCAATATTAACGCTCAATCCATTACCTAAAAGTGATAACGCTAATCAACCGGCTAAACAGCTTAAGATAACGCTACCTTCAAATCGCCCTCTTATTAATATTAAACAGCTTGTAGTAAACAGTAATCAGCTCAATAAACCATTAAAATTTAGTGTATTAGAACCTGCGCTAAATCAATTTAATGTAACGGGAGATATAAATGCGAGTGCGATTTTAACCACCAATAAAATAAGTGGTCAGCTAGCAGTTGATGACATTTTGTTAAAACAGGTAATAAACACTAAAAACACCTTACTCGATGCTGTTAACTTTAATACTCAACAAGTGTTTAGTTTTGACGGGATTGAGCTTAAGTTGAGCGGGGGGATTAGCGCTCAATTTGCTCATACGTTTGAGCAATGCCAATTTAATTTATTAACCACTGGCCAGATGGCTACTCGCTTTAATTTAAATAACCAAGCGTTAACCCTAGATACCGGTTCACTTAATAACAAAATTAATTTAACCCCTCGCTGTACTGAGTTAATTCCACCAAGTGAGTACGCAGATTTTGTAAGCAAACAAGTTGCTTTAAATTGGCAGGTTAAGCTTTCTCAAGCTCTTCGTTTAGAACAGGGGGAGCTGAGTATTCCAGTAATTAATGTGATGAGTGAAGGTAATAAACACTTTGATATTTTAATAACAGACACCGCACTCTCTATTAACGCTTTGCTTGATAATATGCAGGCAAAGGTGTCTGCTCAAATAAGCACGCCAGATATAAACAGCATTAATATAAGCGCTCAGCTAAATGGTACTAAAGTTAAAGGTGATTACAACGTTGAGCTTGAAAGGCTACCCGCATTTATTCCTGTTACTGCTAATACGCTTAATTTCAGTGGTTACTTTGAATTAAGTGAATTTATTGACTCAAAACCTGTCGGGTACACACAGAGTAAATTTTCCGTTGCTAGCTTTGAAGCTTTTGATGTAAAAGCAGTGCATTATCAAGGTGGTTTAACCGCGAAAATGGATAAACAGCTAAATGCAGAAATTACATTAACTAATCAGTTAAAAAATGCGGCATATAAAGAATTTAAACTTATCAATATAAATAATAGTCTCACGGCAAAAGCAAACCTAGGTGTAGGTGAGTTATTTGCTCATTTAACTGCGAAAACGCAAATTAAGGCTCTTAATAGCGCTGATATAAGACTGAATAATATAAAAATAGACTCGAGTGGATTACAAAGCCGTGCACTTAAAGCGTCGCACCATACGTTTATAGATGATATTGAGTTGGTGGTAAATCATCATATATCGTCACAAGAACATCCGTTTGAGGTGATTGTGCCAGCGCAAAGTGTGTTGCCATTAAACAACTTTATTAATCAGTTTTATCCACTTGCTAAGCTAACAACAGGTACTTTTAACGGCAATATTAGTGGCGATGTCAATTTACAAAGGGCATCCTTTGATATAGATATTCGCCAATTAAGTGGACTTTATAATGACTACCTTGCAAGTGATTTTAGTAGTGTATTTAGCGGGGAGTTTAATTCAGGTAGGCTTAATGTAAAACCGACTACCTTTCATTTAAATGAGTTTAGAGCGGGCGCAGTTATCAAAGGCCTTAAAGGGCAATGGCTCGTCAATAACAATAATGTGCTTGTTAGTAATGTTGAAGGTAATGTGCTTGGCGGTACATTTTTATTAGATAACTATACGCTTGGACAAGAAACCCAAGTTAGCACTGTAACGTTTAATAATATTGATGCAAGTAAGCTGATCACCCTTGATGATAAGTCGGGTATTACTTTAACAGGGCGTTTGGCTGGTACACTGCCGGTGAGCGTTAATAAAAATGGTGTGCACATTAGCCAAGGCAGTCTGTTTAGTCAAGGCGAGGGCAATTTAAAAATTAGCAACAATGCTGCATTTGATTCTGTGATGCAGCAACAGCAAGAGTTGCAACCTGTACTGGGGTTATTGACTGATTTAGATATTCAAAAGCTTAATAGCAGCGTTGTACTTAAAAATGATGGTTGGTTAAAGCTTGGAGTTAATTTACAAGGTTATAATCAGCAAGCGCAGCAGCAAGTTAACTTTAATTACAACCATGAAGAAAACATATTTACGCTTTTACGGGCACTGCGTTTAAGTGATGAAATTACACAAAAAGTTGAGCAACAATTTTCACAAAAAGGAAATGGGCAATGAGACCGTCGTTATCGATAAAAGTGCTGCTCGCGTTAGCAGCAATATCAGCACTAAGTGCGTGCACGCATCGTGTTGAGGTGTCGGCTAAAGAGCCAATCACTATTAATTTAAATGTTAAGGTTGATCATGAAATTCGTGTCAAAGTAGATAAAGAGCTCGATAATTTATTTAGCGATGACAGTGAGTTATTTTAAGGAGCTAGAATATGAATATTAAAAATAAATTAAATGTAGTAACCCTAATCAGTGCCGTTTGTATGTCATTTTCAGTTTGGGCTATGAGTTTAGATGAAGCTAAAAGCCAAGGCTTAGTTGGTGAAAACAGCTCAGGCTACCTTGGATTAGTTGTACAAAATACAGAAGCAAAAGCGGTTATTGATGACGTTAACGAAAAACGTAAGGCACAGTACTTAAAATTAGCTAAAAAGAATAACTTGTCACTTGCGCAAGTTGAGGCATTGGCAGCGGCAAAAACAATCGAAAAAACGCAAAGCGGCCATTATATTGAAGTAAACGGTAGCTGGGTCAAAAAATAAAGTTAATGGGTTAACTAAAGGTATTAAAAACCGAGCTTATACGCTCGGTTTTTTACAGTTTTCTAATAATTGTTGCCAAAAATCAATGCCTTTTCGGCGTGCTAAGTTTATATTATGCTCAGGAATAGACTCAGGTTCGTCATAATTTTCAAGTGCTTCACTCATACTTGCTTCACGAATTAGGTGCAAGGTAGGAAACGGCGCTCTATTTGTGTAGTTGGCCGCATCGGTTTCATCGCTATCGGCAAATACATAATCAGGATGAAAATTTGCAATTTGATATTTACCTTCAAAGCCTTGTGCAACCAATAGCGCATTTGCTAAATCGACTAAATCTAAAAAGTCTTCAAAGTCACTAAAACCGTTATCGAACATGATTAGCGTGGTTTCTCGTTCGCGCTCGCGGTCAAGCTCGATACATTGCTCAAGCATATCAATTACAGCATCATCGATAGTATTGGCGTTACTTACAATGTAATGAATACAGTTGTTTTCGACTTCTTTACGGGCAAACGGGCAAAAGTTATATTTTACAATAACGGATGAAACCCATTCTCGGGTTTGGCTAATAGCTATGTTAGTCACTGTTTTGGCTCTAAGTATTGATTAATAATAGTGAGTGTTTTTTTTATGGCGCCTTGGTTTTTAGCAACACATTGCGCAGCTTTTGTGCCGAGCGTTTGGCATGCCTTTTTATTTTGGCTAAAGGTAATGAGTTGTTGTGCCAGTTCATCTGCATTTTCTACCACGCATGCCCCTTTGAGCTTTGTTAACTCAGGATAGACATGATCAAAGTTATACGTGTGAGGGCCTGTTATTACACCGACCGAAAATGCGGCTGACTCAAGCGGGTTATGACCACCACGACGAATCAAACTACCGCCAATATAACTAACACTAGCCGCGCCGTATAAACACTGTAATTCACCTAGCGTATCGGCAAGTAAAACGTGTTCGTTTTGGTAATTATTTTGGCTACGACGACTAAAGCTTAAAGTACTTTGTGTGAGTAGTTCAGCCACTTTATCAAATTGCTCGGGGTGTCGCGGGGCAATAATCAATAAAGCATCAGGCTGCTTTTTTAACAACTGCTGGTGGGCATCGAGTATTAATTCATGCTCTACAGGGTGAGTAGAACCTGCCACCCATATAAAACGTTCTTGGCTATTATAGTACTGTTTGAGCACGCTCACCTTTGTAAGTTGCTCTTGATTGGGGCTTATATCAAACTTGATTGAACCTGTAACATGGCTTTTTGAAGGCTCAAGCCCAAGTGTAATAAAACGCTCTGCATCTGTTTTATTATGACTGGCTAACGCAGTAATAGATTGCATAATACGGTGAGTTAACTGCGCAACCTTTTGATAACCCTGCTGCGACTTTTCAGAAAGTCTCGCATTAACAACCAATACCGGGATTTTTTTGTTATGCGCATTAGCCATAATATTTGGCCACAATTCAGTTTCTAAAATACATAGTAACTGCGGTTTTACGCGTTTTAAAAATCGAGCAGTGGCAAAAGGAAAATCGATAGGTAAATAACTAATAGCGACGGTATCTTTAAATTGTGCTGTTATTTGTGCGCGTCCAGTTGGGGTATTACAAGTGATCAAAATACTGAGCTGCGGGTGCTCATTTTGCAACGCTTTAATTAATGGCGTAGCTGCTAATACCTCACCTACAGAAGCACAATGAATAACAACAGGTTTAGTTTTATTAGAAAATAAACAGCGACGTACAAACCCAAAACGTTCTTTAAAATGCGCGCGATAACCCGAATTTTTTTTACCACGTAATACATATAAATAAAATATGATCAAAGGGCTAATAATGATTAGTGCAAGTGAATAAAAAGTGCGTGCCATACTGAGCTTTGTTTAAGGTAATTGTAGCTAGTTTATCTTGAAACGGCTTATTTCTAAACATACAAAGTATAAAAGTTGGTTTGAGTTCATTTACTAGGGTATAAACTAAATCAATGTCATTCAAATCACGCTATTGCATCAGTTTCATGATTTTAGGAAATGCTTATGGTTACTTTTATAACAAAAACGATTTCCATGCAGTAAGCCTTTGATTTTAGTTTCTGTGAAACATCTAATTTAGTTATATAGAGGTGATTTGGCTATAAAATTATGGAATAATGAAATTAATTTTTCCTGCCATTTCAGTTCCAAGAGGAATATCTCATGTCAATTATAGATTCAGTGGCAACCAGCTACCTAGAAAGTTTAAACCGTCATCAAGTATTGTTTGAAACAATGGAGGCGTATCATCAAGAGGTAATGCAGTTGCTAGAAGCATGTCATAGTGCTTTACAAGCTGGTGGTAAGGTGGTTTGGTTTGGTAATGGCGGCAGTGCTGCCGATGCTCAGCATTTAGCTGCAGAGTTTGTGGTGCGTTATAAATTAGAGCGAGGTCCATTAGCGTCTATTGCTTTGACCACAGACACGTCTATTTTAACAGCGCACAGCAACGATTATCATTTTGATACTGTGTTTGAGCGCCAAGTACAGGCGCTATGTAAGCCTGAGGATATCGTGATTGGTTTAACTACATCAGGTACCAGTAAAAATATTAATTTAGCATTAGAAGCTGCTAACAAAATAGGGGCATTCACGGTTGCACTTACTGGCCGTGACGGCGGGCAAGTAAAAGATATTGCAAAGTTACCTATTATTATTAAAAACGACGAAACCGCGCGTATTCAAGAAGCACACATGTTTATTGGCCATTGGTTATGTGAAGCCATGGATATGGTTGTTGCGGAGCAGCAGTAATGGATTTATCTTTACTAAAGAACTTATCAGCAGCACGTATTTTAGTGGTGGGCGACGTGATGCTCGATCGTTATTGGTATGGTGATTCAGGGCGTATCTCACCAGAAGCGCCAGTACCCGTTGTTAAAGTCAGTAAATTTGAAGACAAGGCCGGCGGTGCGGCTAACGTAGCTAAAAATATAGCCCGTTTAGATGGTAAAGTGGGGTTGTTAGGCCTTATTGGCGAGGATGAAAGTGGGCAAATTTTAGAAAATATTTTAGAAGGTGAAAAAATAAATTCACAGCTTGTCAGCGTGTGTGATTTACCGACTATTTCTAAAATGCGTGTAATTAGCCGTCATCAGCAAGTGGTACGTTTAGATTTAGAAGAAACTTTTAACGAATCACATAGCCAGCTTTTATTGAATCGATTAGAGCTTGTGCTAAATGATTACGACTTTATAGTGTTTTCTGATTACAACAAAGGCTCGCTATCGCTGATAAAAGAGATGATAAGTGTGGCCAAAAAAGCAGGTAAAACGGTACTTGTTGATCCTAAATCATCGGACTTACAGTTATATCGCGGTGCTGATTATATAACCCCTAATTTAAATGAATTTAAATTAGCAGGCGGGCAAGTGGGCTCAGAAGAGACACTTGCAAGTAGTGCACGAAACCTCATTAGTGATGCGGGTATAACGGCGATGTTACTTACCCGTTCAGAGCAAGGTATGTCGCTTATAAATGCCACTGAAAAATATGATTTTGCAGCTCAAGAGCTTGAGGTCAGTGACGTAACTGGCGCTGGGGATACTGTTATTGCAACCCTTGCCGTTATGTTAGGTGCGGGCATGATGCCTAAAGATGCGGTAGAAATTGCTAATTTAGCTGCAGGTATTGCGGTGAGTAAATTGGGCGCGGCTACGGTTTCTCCAGAAGAGTTAAGCCGAAAACTGGGGCAATACTTACAAGCAACTGGCGAGCATTATCAAACCCCGTTTGATGACGTATTGCAGCATATTGAATTTGCTAAGCAAAATGGTGAAACGATTGTATTTACTAATGGTTGCTTTGATATTTTGCATGCAGGGCATGTGCGGTATTTAGCGCAAGCTAAAGCCCGTGGGGACAGATTAGTGGTTGGTTTAAACAATGATGAATCTATTGCTCGTTTGAAAGGCCCAGAACGCCCAATAAACCCATTAGATGAGCGCGCCATGGTCCTCAGTGCACTTGCCTCCGTTGATTGGGTTATCCCGTTTGGAAGTGCTGATGAAAATGACACGCCGGCAAAACTTATCGAGCAAATAAGCCCTGATATTCTTGTCAAAGGCGGCGACTATACGGTAGAACAAATAGCCGGTGCGGAGCATGTGCTGCGCCATGGCGGAAAAGTCGAAGTGCTTGAGTTTTTAGATGGCTGTTCAACATCAAAAGTGATTAGCAAAATAAAAAGCTAGTTCGCTAATCAAAAAAAGGGGATAAACTGCAGTTTATCCCCTTTTTTTAATGTTATTAATGAAACTAAAAGTTGTATTCGAACTTAGCAAATGCAGACGTATCGTTTTCTGCTCCATCGTTATTAGAGGCAAGTCCGCCAATGGTTAAGCGCCCCCCCATGGCAAGCATTCTATAACGTACTTCAAGCTGCTTAGAACTAAATGCGGTTTTTGTGATTGAGTTACCTAAATCTGGATTATTAGGGTAAAGATCGCGGTTGTCGCTATTGAAGTCAATATCACGCAGTTTTACTTGCCAATCAGTCCCGCTTGAGAGTTGCCCAAGTACAGTAAGTACTAGTGACTGCGTATCATTATCATAAGTAGAGCCGATAGGACGGCCATGATAGCGATAGCCTGAATTGTATATACTGTGTTCATAGTAGCAGTTTTCAGTTGCTGATGTGGCAGAACACGCAAGGCCGGTATCAGTGTACTCTAGGTTAAATAAAATATTCTGATCATAAATGCGAGTCGTAGTTTGTATTCCACCAAGGTAACCTCTGTCTACTGGCTTAATGCCGCCACTGGTATCTTCACCAATCGTGCTTACATACACGGCGTAAGGTTGATTAAACAACGTGTCAGACCAACGAATATCAAAGCCTGCTAACTGGTTACCCAAGCGAGTAATAAGCTCACCATCACAATCATTGGTACCATCAACACACTCTCCTCCGCCGGTCACTAAATCAAAAAAGTCACCAGCTGAACTAGGTTGTCCTTTGCCAGCCCATTGTGCCGATCAGCTAAAGCCAATTTCTAATTGTTGAATTGGACGAAGATTTAAACGAGTACTCCACAATAACGCATCTGGTACAACTCGGGTTGACTCTAGCTTTGCCATTTGTGCAGTAAAGCTCCACTGACCAATCCAACTCAGCCAAGGTGTTTCAAATGCACTGCTTTGTTCTCTGCTGATACTTATTGCAGGAAGTGGTTTGGCGTTACCAGACATAATTAGACTGTTATCAACGCCTGGTCCCCAAAACTGTTCAACCGCACCGGCTCTAAATATCCAATTACCCAAACGATACGCTAAATAGCTATCATCAAGTGAGGTATCATTGCAGTCAGTCAGTGCTTGCTCATTGTTAACTATATCGTCTGTTGTTTTACCGTTGACTAAGCAGTTTTTGCCATCACTGCGGTGATTAAGCGCAATTTTAGCTGCAAAGTTATGTCCTAGGTAAGCATAGGCTGCTGTTAATTCTGACTCTTGGGTATTCGTTGCACCAAAGCTGGTGGTCGCTAATGGGTCTGAGCTGGCAAATGCAGAAAGTTGAACACTATGTGAACCACTGCTTTCTGACTTATAACGATGTTTTATACGCAATAACGCATCTTGTAAGCGAGGTGATAATTGCTCTAGTCCGGCATTATCGTTATCAGCAATAAAGCTTTTCCACATTAACGGGTAAGTCGTTACCGGGGCTAAAATAACACCTGCATCGGCGAGTTGCTGGATATCCGCTCTTAACCCAAAATCATCAGGTTTAACCCAGGGTTCAGCATAAACAGGGGCACTCATTGCACAAAAAAGCGAAGAGAGTATAAAAAATTTGTTTCGCAAAGCTCAGATCCTTGTGATTGAAATTGCCGGTAAGTTTAGCAATCTACGCTCTTTATTGCAGTAATTAAATCAAGCCATTAAAGAGAGTGTAATTATAAAATTCATTATGAAACAGATTAAAACACAGGGGCTCTATCGTAAAAAAGATGTCGTTGATATACTAGTGACAAAGAAGAAACTGAGATAGTAATGAGCAACAAACGACTTTTATTTATTCCTGTATCATCGCCAGAAGGTATTGGTGAATATATGCGCTCATTACAGCTGGCTCAAACCTTAAAAGCTGAATATGACAAGCAGTTAGATATTCATTTTATTTTAAATAAACATACGGCTTATGCTAAAAGCTGCCCGTTTTCTACCTTACTTTTAAACCAATCGGCAACTAAAGAAAATATGGCTGTTTGTCAGTATTGAACACTATAAACCAGATGTTGTGCTGTTTGATTGCGCAGGGCGCGCTGAGCAAATGAAAGCGGCAAAAAAAGTGGGTGCTAAAGTTGTTTTTATTTCGCAGCATGCAAAAAAGCGGGCAAAAGGTTTAAAGCTTAATAGGACTGGTCTTATTGATACACATTGGGTGGTCCAGCCTGGTTACTGTATTGAGTCTCTTTCGTGGTATGAAAAGCTAAAATTGAGCATGTTGCCTTTGGCCTATCCTGCTAATGTTGGGCCATTTACAGTTTTTGCATCAGCGCAACAAAAATGCGATGCGCTAAACCGTTATCACTTGAAAGAGAAAAAATTCTTTATTGTTAACGCGGGCTCTGGTGGTCATACAGTTAATGGCGTGAATTGCGCAGATATATATTTTCAAGCAGGGCTTGTTATTGCTAAACAAACAGGCTTGAAAGGTGTGGTGGTATTTGGCCCTAACTACACTAAGCTGTTACCTAAAACCGATGAGTTAATTTGTTTGCCAAGCCAAGAGGGAACTGAATTTTTAGCCTTACTCAGTCAGGCTAAAATTGCATTATTGAGCGCGGGTGATACTTTACTACAAGCTATTGCTTTGCAAACCCCAACCATTGCTTGTGCTATTTCAAAAGATCAGAGTGCACGGCTAACTCACTGTACAAGCACTGAAGTGGTTTATGATGCACAATTTGACATTGTTGATATCAGTGAAAAAATGCAAAAGGTACTTACTGAGCCGCATTATAAAAATATTCTTGATAATTATTCGACTCTAAAAACAATCCACAGTTTTGATGTCATAACCCATGGGGTAAAGGCTATGCTGTTTAATAATAAGCTGTAGCAACTTTACCGATAGTTTTCTTTCAAGTAGTTCAAAACTCGAAGTAAGTTTTAATAAATATTATTAGCCTGCAAGCTCTTGGCTATAGTCATTACTTAAACTTTGCCAATCGTTTTCTTGCCAATGAAAGCTGCTATTGCGGCTTTGCTCTTTTAAAAATGAGCGCTGTAGGCGAGACATGTTGCTTTGTTGCCATTTTTTAGCGGGTGTTTTTATTTCGCCGCGGTCAAAATCGATAATAAAAACGTTGCCACTGTCATCAAATAAAATATTATTAATATTTAAATCAGCGTGATACACCCCTTTATTATGAAATAACGCAATTGTGCTAGCTATTTTTTTTATTTCAATATCATTCAATGCGCGTTCAATCAGTATATCTAATACGCTTTTAGCGCCGCTAACCGCTTCAGTAATAATATCACCTCGGTAAATAAAACCATGGCGGCTCACTTTAGCGGCAATAGGTTTTGGTACATTTAAACCTAGCTCTATTAATTGTGTCATCAAGCTAAACTCTTTATAAACACGGGTATGCTCAAGCCCCCAGTACAAATACTGATCACTGAGTAGCTTTCCTATCAGGCCGCCACGCCAATAATGGCGCAACACAGCCGTTAAATCTGCGTGTTTAAAAAACCATGCGGTTGCACGTCCCTTTTTAGCGCCAACAATTTTTTGCTGTTGCTGCCAAAAGTCGGGGCTAAACCAATCTAACTCTATCTGGCTGCTATATTGAGGATGGCTCAAAATGACATGGTTATTTTTGACGTGTTGATTAAACATAGCTCATAGGGTTCGCGTTAATATGTGCACATATTAACGTGTTTTAACGCTAAGGATAAGTACTTGCAATGACGCGATTATAATTTAAGATCAGGTTTTATTATTTTACCTCCAAGGAAACGTGTGACTTCAGCGCCTACTTACACTTCAATTTGTATTTTACGTCTTTCTGCTATTGGTGATGTATGCCATGCAGTAAGTGCGGTACAAGCTATTCAAAAAGCACACCCAAATGCCAAAATTACATGGGTTATAGGTAAGGTCGAGGCGATGCTGTTAGCTGACTTACCAGGCGTTGAGCTTGTTGTATTTGATAAAAAACAAGGTAAAGCGGCACTGAAACAGTTAAAGCAAACCTTTAAAGGGCAGTGTTTTGACGTACTGCTTAATATGCAAGTGGCTTTAAGAGCAGGTTTTGTTGCTCGCTGTATTCCTGCCAAAGTTAAAATTGGTTTTGACTGGGCTCGTTCAAAAGAGCTACACAGTTTATTTATTAATAAACGCATTAAAGCCCAATCTCAGGCGCATGTTTTAGAGGGATTTAAAGGCTTTGCCCAAGCGATTGGTGTTGATGATTATGTCCCTGTATGGAATATGCCCTTTACCAACAAAGATCAAGCTAAAGCTGATGAGCTGTTAGGTGACGATTATTTATCAAATAAGCTATTTGTTATTTCGCCAGCAGCAAGTAAAGCACAGCGTAACTGGTTAGCCGATCGCTATGCTGCGCTTGCGGATTATGCACATACACAGGGGTTTAAAATAGTATTAACTGGTGGACCGACTGAACTGGAAATTAATTTAGCAAATAACATCATTAAACACTCTGATTCACCCATTCTGAACTTGGTGGGTAAAACAAAACTCAAAGAATTATTGTGCTTACTTAAACGGGCAAGCTTAGTACTTGCGCCCGATACAGGCCCAGCTCATATGGCGGTGACTGTGGGCACACCGGTTATTGGCTTATATGCGCATTCAAACCCAGCGCGAACGGGGCCTTATTTATACCAAGACTACGTGGTTGAGGTTTACCATCAAAACTTAGTAAAGCAAACAGGTAAAATCGCCGAGCAATTGCCTTGGGGTACTCGTGTTAAAGGCGATGATTTAATGAGTCAAATAACCACCGATGCAGTAAAACAAATGTTTGATCATGTTGTTAAAAAAGAGTCGCTGTTATGAATCAAGAAAACACTAACAAGGCGCTTTTTTTAGATCGTGATGGCGTAGTAAATGTTGATCATGGTTATGTGTTTAAAAGCGAAGAGTTTGAATTTATAGACGGTGTGTTTTCAACATGCAAAGCGTTTTATGATGCGGGCTATAAAATAATTATAGTGACTAATCAGTCAGGCATTGGCCGTGGTTATTATTCTGAGAGCGAATTTTTAGCGCTTAGCGAGTGGATGAAAGCGCAGTTTAGCGCTCATCAAATTGAAATTACGGACGTTTATTTTTGTCCTCATCATCCTAAAAACGCATTACCAGATTATTTAAAAGAGTGCGATTGCAGAAAACCAGCGCCTGGCATGTTACTTCAAGGAATAGAAGATCATCATATCAACCCTGCACTTAGTGTGATGGTGGGTGACAAATTAGGTGACATGCACGCTGCCATTAGCGCTAATGTACGTACCAAAGTACTGGTACGTTCAGGGCAAAAATTTGATGACAAAGCTGTAAATTTTGCTGACTATGTTTGTGACTCAATCAACGACCTTCCGGCTTTATTTGCTGATCTAACGTAGTACACATCTCAAGCCTGTAAACTGGCAGCTTTTCCTGCCAGTTAGGCAATTTGCGACGAATGACAAACAGTGCAATTTGGCGCTTAAACTTTTACAATACCCGCATTATAAATAGCAGCAACACGTCTGCTGTTTAACCCGTTCAACCAAATGGAGATCACAGATGAGAGCATCTGCTTTTTTTAGCCAATTACAACAGCAAATCGAAGACGTTAAAGCGGAAGGTTTGTACAAGAATGAACGTGTTATCACTTCGCAGCAGCAAGCTCAAATTGAAGTGGCATCAGGCGAAAAAGTTATTAATTTTTGTGCTAACAACTACTTAGGTTTAGCTAACAGTCCAGAGCTTATTAAAGCAGCGCAACAAGGCTTAGATGACCATGGGTTTGGTGTGGCGTCTGTGCGTTTCATTTGTGGTACACAAGATATTCATAAAACGCTCGAGAAAAAAATCAGTCAATTTTTAGAAACTGAAGACACCATTTTGTACTCATCATGTTTTGATGCCAATACGGGGTTGTTTGAAACCATATTAGGTGCAGACGATGCGATTATTTCTGATTCATTAAACCATGCTTCTATTATTGATGGCGTACGTTTATGTAAAGCAAAACGTTTCCGTTATGCAAATAACGATATGGCTGATTTAGAAAAGCAATTAATTGCAGCCGATGAAGCCGGTGCTAAAACTAAATTAATTGCAACCGATGGCGTATTCTCAATGGATGGCGTTATTTGTAACTTAGAAGCCGTATGCGACTTAGCTGATAAATACGATGCACTTGTTATGGTTGATGACTCACATGCCGTTGGTTTTGTTGGCGAAAACGGTAAAGGTACGCCTGAGTACTGTAATGTACTCGACCGTGTCGATATTATTACTGGCACCTTAGGCAAAGCGCTTGGTGGAGCTTCTGGTGGTTATACCTCAGGCAAAAAAGAAATTGTTGAGTGGCTTCGTCAGCGTTCACGTCCATACTTATTCTCAAATTCATTAGCGCCTTCAATTGTAACAGCGTCAATCAAAGTGTTAGAAATGCTTGAAAATGGCGGTGAGCTTCGCGCTAAGCTATGGTCAAACGCTAAATACTTCCGCGAGCAGATGGAAGCGGTAGGTTTTACCTGTGCAGGTAAAGATCATGCGATTATTCCTGTGATGCTAGGAGACGCCAAAGTAGCGTCACTTATGGCTGATAAGTTATTGGCTGAAGGGATTTATGTAACCGGCTTTTCATTCCCTGTTGTACCAAAAGGGCAGGCGCGTATTCGTACCCAAATCTCTGCAGCGCACAGCAAAGAACAGCTTGATACAGCCATTGCAGCATTTACCCGTATTGGTAAAGAGATTGGTGTTATTTAATTTTCTTGTTAAATCGCGACTGAAGTCGCGATTTTTTAATTGAGTGTGAATTATGAAAGCATTATCAAAGTTAAAAGCAGAGCCAGGCATTTGGATGACAGATGCACCAAAGCCTGAAGTGGGTCATAACGATCTGTTAATTAAGATTCGTAAAACGGCTATTTGTGGCACCGATGTGCATATTTATAAGTGGGATGAGTGGGCACAAAACACCATACCGACGCCTATGGTGGTTGGCCACGAATACGTGGGTGAAGTAATTGACATGGGCCAAGAGGTGCGCGGTTTCGAAGTTGGCGACCGTGTATCAGGTGAAGGTCATATAACCTGTGGCCATTGTCGTAACTGTCGTGCTGGGCGCGTTCACTTATGTCGCAATACAACAGGGGTTGGTGTAAACCGCGAAGGCGCATTTGCAGAGTACTTAGTGATTCCTGCATTTAATGCGTTTAAAATCCCAGATAATATTAGCGATGAACTTGCCTCTATTTTTGACCCATTTGGCAATGCAGTACATACCGCATTATCGTTCGATTTAGTCGGTGAGGATGTCTTGATCACCGGTGCTGGCCCAATTGGTATTATGGCAGCAGCAGTGGCTAAGCATGTGGGTGCACGCCATGTGGTTATTACTGATGTAAATGAATACCGCCTAGACTTAGCACGTAAAATGGGCGCAACGCGTGCTGTAAACGTCGCGAATGAAAAGCTTGAAGATGTAGCTAAAGAGCTGGGCATGACTGAAGGCTTTGATATTGGCCTAGAGATGTCAGGTGTACCAAGTGCATTTAATGCCATGCTAAATAACATGAATCATGGCGGCAAAATTGCCATGTTGGGAATTCCACCTTCAGATATGGCGGTCGATTGGAATCAAGTTATTTTTAAAGGCTTAGTGATCAAAGGTATTTACGGTCGTGAGATGTTTGAAACTTGGTACAAAATGGCTAGTTTGATTCAATCAGGGCTTGATTTAAAACCAATTATTACTCATCAGTATTCAATAGATGACTTCCAAGCTGGCTTTGATATGATGATTTCAGGCCAATCGGGTAAAGTAATTCTTAACTGGGATTAATTACCCCTTGTTAAGAGAATTAAAGGCGGCATTTGTCGCCTTTTTTGTAATTATAAGAGAGTACTATGGCATTTAAACATATATCAATCGCACAAACCCTCGAACTACTCGATAAAGAAGATGTAGTGATTGCTGATATTCGCGATCCTAATTCGTATCAAGCGGGTCATATTCCGGGTTCAGAGGCATTATCTAATGCGAATATTGCCCAATTTATGATGGAAAAAGAGTTTGACCAGCCGATTATTATTGTCTGTTATCACGGTATGAGCTCACAAGGCGCTGCCAGCTACTTAGTAGAGCAAGGCTTTGAAGATGTTTACAGTATGGATGGCGGTTTTACTGCATGGGAAGCCGCTTACAAGGATAAAGTAGCACGATGATAGAGCTAGGCAGCCTAACTAACCCTCGCGCTGCACAGGGCTTTATAGATTACTTAAAAAGCCAAGGGTTTAGCGGGCAAATTCGTACTGAGGATGGCCATACGCTTGTCATTAGTGTGGCGCCTGAGGACTTTCATGCGGTTCAACCTTTGTGGAATGAGTTTGCTAAAAACCCTAACCATGAACGTTATCAACAAGCATCATGGCAAGTAGGCAGCACGCAATCACCATTAAAATATCAAGGCCAGTCGCTTAATTTAGTCGCGCGGTTTAAAGCCTTAAGTTGGCTTAATCAGAGCGTTAGTATTCTCAGTATTATTGTTTATATTGCCTTTTTATTGGGTGCGTTTGAACCTATTTATATGGCGTTGCAGTTTAACCCTGCGTCACCACTTACCTGGTTAACACCTGCTGTTGTGCATTTTAGCGCTATGCATATTGTGTTTAACTTAATTTGGTGGGTATCACTGGGTGACAACATTGAAAAGCAATGTGGTAAGTCGAGTTTAATTGGGCTGTTTTTAGTTACCGCTTTAATAAGTAATTGGGCACAGTACTTAATGGTCGGTCCTAACTTTGGTGGGCTTAGCGGTGTTGTATATGGGTTGTTAGGCTTTTGTTGGATTTACAGCGCACTTAACCCTAAACAGCCTGCACTGGTTACAACCGCAATTGTTGGTTTTATGCTGGTATGGTTAGTACTTGGTTTTGCAGATGTATTATTTGTTGGAATGGCTAATTGGGCACACTTAGGTGGGCTCGTTAGCGGTATGGCTTTTGCCTATACCGCTCAGCTTTTTAAAACAAAAAGCGCCTAGTGATATAAATATTTAGTAAATAACAGGTCTCGGATTATTTCTTGGCCTGTTTCTTCCTTAAGTAAGCTTTTTAGTTTTTCTGCGCTCTTAAGGCGAATTTGCTCACGCCCTGTTAAAGACTTTATTTTGTTTTCAGGCTCTTTAGATAATATCTCTACTAACGCATCACGAAGTAACGGCGTGTGGTGTTCCACGATTGCAATATCTGATTTTTTATTTAGCATTAAATCAACAGTGACACGTACATAGCCCATTTGTTTACTCGATGGGCCAATGTAATTAGTAATAATGTCTGGCTCAAACCCAAAATAACCGACAGTAGACTCAGCACGTGCCGATAAGCTAGTTAAGCTGACTAGAAGAATAAAAAGGCCTGTAAATACTGTTTTTTTCATTTCAAAAGCGTTTCCGTAAACTGGTTACAAATAGTTTATACTTATTAGTAAATAAGATACAGCAAGATGCTGTTATTTGTTGTGTTTGTAAAAGTACTCTGGATTCAAGTTTGGGATAGGCAATAGCGAGAGTCAAATGCTGATTAGCTTTTTATAATAACAGGGTGTGCTTGGTATTGAGTAAATCGCGCTTTTTCAAATTCGTTGGCAATGTTATGATCTCTTTGATTTTTTTCAAGTAGAGTTATTGTGATTACTTTTCCTCTTTCTTTATCTGCTGATTGGCAGAGTACCGCTCAAGTAACTGGCTTATCTAACGCTGAGCAAGAGTGGTTATTTGAACCGCATTCTTTAACGGCTAAATTAAAAAGTCAGTCTCAGCGTTTTGCTGTAAAAGTGTTGAGTGAGCAAAAAGTAGACCTTTCGCAATCACAGCAAACGCTATTAAGTGAGCAGGTAAGTACAGTACTTAACCGTGAAGTGTTACTGTTGTGTGATGAACAACCGATTGTTTATGCTCAAAGTTGGTTGCCAGTAACAAGCAATAATACAAACAATCAGCTGCACAATATGGGAGAACGCCCGTTAGGTGATGTTATCTTTCAAGATCCTGCGTTAAGGCGCACTGATATTGAAATTGCTCGCTTTGATGATAATCACCCATTGCAATCACTGGTGAGCGAACTTAATTTACCGAATCGCTCTTTACTGGGCAGACGCAGCGTATTTTCTTTACATAACTATCAATTTTTGGTCTGTGAGGTTTTTTTACCAGGAGCTTACTTATACTCATGAAACTAGCCGCTTTGTCTGTTAATCATATTCCCTATTACATCCAGTTAATGCGAATTGATAAGCCCATAGGCACTTTATTGCTACTTTGGCCAACTTATTGGGCACTATGGATAGCAAATGAAGGGATACCAAGCCTAACAAACTTCATTGTGTTTACCCTTGGAGTAATAGTTATGCGAAGCGCAGGATGCGTTATCAATGACTTTGCCGATAGAAAAATTGATGGCTCAGTAAAGCGTACTTGTCAGCGGCCGCTAGCGACCGGAGCGGTAAGTAGTGGCGAAGCAATTAGTTTGTTTTTATTACTCGTTGTCATCGCTTTTATATTAGTATTATTGCTTAATACCAATACTATTTTGTTATCGTTTGGTGCACTTGGATTAGCGTTTTGTTATCCCTTTATGAAACGTTACACGCAACTTCCTCAAGTTGTATTGGGCGCGGCTTTTGGTTGGGCAATCCCAATGGCTTTTATGGCATCAATAAACTCTTTACCCGTGCAGGCATGGTTGCTATTTATTGCCAATATTTGCTGGACGGTGGCTTACGACACTATGTACGCCATGGTTGATAGAGACGATGATTTAAAAATAGGAGTAAAATCAACCGCTATTTTATTCGCCAGTTATGACCGCCATATTATAGCGCTACTTAACTTTAGCTTTTTTGCGTTGATGGTTTTAATTGGGTTGATGAATCAAATAGGATTTAGTTTTTGGTTGGGATTAGCTGTTGCAGCAATGTTACTTGTGTATCAACAGCGTTTGATTCATTTACGTCAACGAGATGCCTGTTTTAAAGCGTTTTTGAATAATCATTATGTGGGACTTACTGTATTTATAGGCTTATTATTTTCTTACCCCGTTTTTTCTTAACGGGGTGGGTCGATAATACCACTAATTGACGCATTTTTTCTGAACCAACCAGCAATCGAATAGCGGTTATCAAAAGCCGGAAGTACTTCATGCACAAAGCGTTCGCTTTCAAATAATACCAAAGTGCCTGCAGTGGGTTTTATAACCACTTCTATGTCTTTACTTTTTGGCTTGTAAATAACCAGCTCTCCGCCTTTCTTAGGAGAGTTTAAATACAATATGGTGGTAAAAACACGGTTTGAACGACCTTTGAACGCATCTACATGTTTTTTGTAAAAATCACCCTGCGTGTATTTTGCATAGTGACATTCATAATCAAACAAGCCCATGAAAAAGTTACGATTAAGGGTAGTGCGAACTGCTTCCATTACTTGCTGGTAGCCAAGTTGTGCATTTGAGCTGCCATCAAACCAGTAGGTTTTATCTTTACGAACGGAATCATCAATTTGTAAATTGTTTAATCGTCCAATACCGGCAAGGCTAAAGTGAGGATTTATTCTATAGCAATCAGCCATCAACTCGGATATTAAGTCACTATCAATGGCGTTTTCAATAATGGCATAGCCATGCGTTTCAATGTGCTCTAGGTAAATTTCAGCAGCTGTAAAGTTATTCATTAACGCTAGTCATAATATAAGGGAGCGTTAGTGTAGTGAAAAAAAACTTTAATGCCACTAATTTATAGTTGTTATAAAACGCATGGAGTCATTTTTTATGCTCTTGAAACTTTCTTAATTAGCGAGAGTAGGTGGTCAACATGCTCACCTGCCTCTATCTGCTGGCTTGTTTGCACCACAAGTTGTTCATGGCTAATATCGTTATTCGTTTTAAGCTGGATTAAGTTATGGTTTTCTGCCACAGAGCTGGTGTGTTCAATACCTGCAATAGCAAAATGATCTGACTTTTCAAGTCCAGCCATTACCTGCTCAATACTACCTACTTTAATAGTTGAAACTTTATTTAACGAGTCTATTACTTCATTAAGCATTGATTGCACTTGTTTTGACTGCGAAAAACAACTGAACATTGGATAGCTTTCGAGCTCTTTTTTACTAATATCGCTTTTATTTGCTAAAGGGTGTTGTTTTGAACAAAATAAAATAAGTTGATCAGGTAATTGTATATCGCTACCAATGCTATTGACTATTTGCGAGCATACACTAATGTCAATTTCCCCTTGAAGCAGTTTTCTATGAAGCTCAGTTTTATTTTGCAGCTGCATTTCAATTTTAATATGCGGGTACTGACTCAAAAATTCGCCGCAGGTGATTGGTACTATGCTGCTGGTTGTTGTGGTGTAGCCAATCACTAATTTTTTTTCTTCTGTGCCATTAATTGATTGAAAAGCGCGATGCTTTATTTGTTCTAGCTCATTGAGCGTATTTTTAGCAAAGTCGAGGAAAAGTTCGCCTGCTTGAGTTAACTTAACCGAGCGAGTAGAGCGGGTAACTAGTTCGTAGCCAAGCTCCGTTTCAAGAGTTTGAATGCTACGGGTTAATGCAGATGTGCTAATTTGGGTTTGTTCAGCAGCTTGCCTAAAATGACGAAGTAGGCCAAGTGCTACAAACTGTTCTAATTGTTCAAATCTCACTATATAGTCCTTTTTTATAGGTAAGCTAGGGGAATTACAGATTTAATACTGACTTTATATCCCTACAGATCAGTTGAAATAAGGTTTTTAACCACTTATTAAGATTAACTTTCTTTTAATCGTATTTAAAGAGAATAGTTGCAAAATGTTGTTATACCTTTGGGTAATGTTAAGTAACTGTTGGGTTTTATCATTAGCCTAATTTGTGCAATTTTATAACAACATTACTAAAGTCTCGTTTGGTTAATTGCTGTTTTTACTTTTGGGATTAGGCTCAATAAAGTTTTTACTAACTCGGTTACTTAAAGGCTTATTTTCAATGTTTTGTAATTCAATTTCTATGGCATCACAAGAAATATGAATTTCAAATAATGAAGTAAGCAAAGATAAGCTTAAGCAGCTTAAACTAACACCAAATAAAATAATGCCCGTGGTATTAAATTCTATAAATAATGCAAACATAGATAACGTACATAATAAAAAAGAGGCCACTCCGTATACTTGCATGGTCCTTATTAGTTTTATTCGCTTTCTAAGATTAGTTATTTGCGCCACTACAACAGGACGAATAGACTCACCTTCACGGGCATTCAATTCTCGTATTAGTTGCGCAAGCACTAAAAATCGGTTTGTATAGGCGAGTAACAACAATGAGATTGCTGGAAAAAGTAAACCTGGAGTAGTTAGCGTCATAATGTGTCCTTAAATCATATTATTTGCTTTAGGTTACGCAGGCAAATAGTACACATAAAGTAAATGAGGTGAATATTGCAAAATATTAATAATAGCGATTCAAATATAACATCATTTGATTGGGTTACGCTTTATAACGCAGAAAATAGTTTAGAGGCCAATATAATAAAAGGATTGATTGTGAATGCGGGAATTGAGTGTCAAATTAAAGGCGAAATGCTGCAAGGTGCAATGGGCGAGATCCCGTTTGAGCAAACACAAGTAAGTGTGCAGGTTTATGCGATAAAAGAGCGCCATGCACGCGAAATATTGGTAAACTATCAGCAAGTAAAACAATCCGCTCCAGATTGGGTGTGCCCTAACTGTAATGAGCATAATGGATCAACATTTGATTTTTGTTGGTCATGTGGGACTTTAAAGAATGACAAAAGCGAATAATTTTCAGCGTATTAGAGAGTTAAATTACCTGCAAAAAGCGGTATTGGCCAGTGCGTTAATAGAGCGTATGTTGCCTAATTATGGACTATTTAGTGAGGCTACCGGTTTTGGCGATGAGGTTATTTTACGTAATGCTTTAAATGTATGTTGGGAAAAAATACTCCTTCCTAAAAGTAAGATTGATTTAGAAAAGCAAGTCGAAAAAATTGAACCTAATGTACCTGAACTTGCTGATTTTGATATGTTTGGCACTTACCCTGCCATTGACGCTGCAACTTCATTATTGAGCTTAATGCATGGCCTTTTAGCACAAGACGAGCAAGAATTTGTTAATGTGAGTAAAATATCGCAGGCAACTGTGGCTCGCTTTATTGAGTATCAAATGACAGTTGAAGGGGGTGTTGCTGATAATAAAGCAGTGCGTGAACACCCACTAATGCAATACGAAATAGAGGTATTAGGTGAACTAATTGATTTTGTAGAAGCTATGGGGCGTATTACTGCTGAAAATGTAAAAGCATTGAAAAAGCATGTCCTTGCTGATGGCCAAACTAACATTGGTTTAGCACTGTAAGTTATTTGTTTTAAACACCTTGTTAGGTGGCAGGAGAATTAACAATGCGAATTTTAGGCATTGAATCATCATGCGATGAAACTGGTATTGCTATTTATGATGACGAAAAAGGGCTGCTAGCCCATCAATTATATAGCCAAGTAAAAGTACATGCTGATTACGGTGGTGTAGTACCTGAACTTGCCTCGCGCGATCACGTACGTAAAACATTGCCGCTTATTGATGCGGCATTTGCGCAAGCGGGTTGTGGGCCTGAAGATTTAGATGGTATTGCTTATACGGCAGGGCCAGGTTTAGTAGGGGCTTTGTTAGTAGGTACCTCAATTGGTCGCTCTTTAGCATATGGCTGGGATATCCCAGCGGTGGCAGTGCACCATATGGAAGGGCATTTATTAGCGCCAATGCTTGAGGAAAACGTCCCCGAGTTCCCATTTATTGCCTTACTGGTTTCTGGCGGTCATACCATGATGGTAAAAGTTGCGGGCATTGGTCAATACGAAGTATTGGGTGAGTCGGTAGATGATGCTGCTGGTGAAGCATTTGATAAAACAGCCAAGTTACTTGGGCTTGATTATCCAGGTGGCCCTCGTTTGGCTAAAATGGCTGAACAAGGTGTTGCAAAGCGATTTGTTTTTCCGCGTCCAATGACAGACAAACCTGGCTTAGATTTTAGCTTTAGTGGCCTAAAAACCGCCGCTTCGATTGCTATTCGTGAAAACGACAGTGATGAGCAAACTAAAGCAGATATTGCCCATGCATTTCAAACAGCCGTTATAGATACTTTAGTGATTAAGTGTAAGCGCGCATTAAAACAAACGGGTATTAAACGTTTAGTAATAGCCGGTGGTGTAAGTGCTAATACGCAACTACGTTTGCAACTAGAGCGTGTGATGCAAGGTATGAAGGGCGAAGTGTTTTACCCTCGTACTGAGTTTTGTACTGACAATGGTGCAATGATAGCGTATGCCGGTATGCAGCGTTTAAAAGCGGGGCAGTTTGCTACGCTTGATATGAAAACTAAACCGCGCTGGCCAATCGATAGCCTAGAAGCAATATAGTTGACCAGAACCTAGGTTAGTTATTACTTCTTATCATTTGTAGGGGCTTGTTTAGTCCCTACTTTTGGTTCTTCCCCTTTAAATAAACGCACAATATTAGTGCGATGCCTAATAATGATCAGTAGCGTAATAAAGGTCACGGGTAAGGTATATAACGGCTTTATCCACCATGTATATAAAGGCGCTAGCGTAACGGCCACTAACGCGGCAAGTGATGAGTAACGAGTAATCGCGACAATCAGCAACCAAGTACCAATCAATAACCCTCCTAAAGAAAGCCCTATCGGCAGTAACGAGCCAAATGCTGTTGCGACCGCTTTACCCCCTTTAAAACTAAAAAATAATGGGTACATGTGCCCTAAACATGCTGCCACTGCAATTAAACCAAGCTCTAGCGGCTCAAGTTTTAAAAAGTAAGCGCCCCAAACAGGGATAGTGCCCTTTAAAATATCAAATATTAAAACTAAGCATGCGGGGAGAGCGCCGCCTAAACGGTAGACATTGGTTGCTCCTGGGTTATTGGAGCCATGCGTGCGTGGATCGGGGAGTTTGAATAGCCGCGACACTAAAATGGCCGATGAAATCGAGCCGAGCAAATAGGCTAATACAAACATTAAAATGACTAACACGCGCTTCCTTATTTTTTAATCATTACTTTTAAGCTATTATTGGCGTCAAAATTTACGGGCTTCTTAAATTACTCGCAATTTTGTAACTATTCTATTGTAGAAGTAATTTTAGTATATTTAAACACTGATTAAAGTATATACAGTATTAATTTGATTGATACAATATGTAATTAACTCAGTGACTTGTTACAGTCATTTGGAGTATCAATGGACAAGGTATTTATATCACAATTGCATGTCGAAACGATTATCGGGGTGTATGATTTTGAAAAGAAAAGTAAACAAAGCCTGTACTTTGATATTGAGATGCTAAGCGACATTAAGCCCGCAGCACAAAACGACGATATTAACTTGGCACTGGATTACGCTAAGGTAAGTGAGCGTGTTATCGAACACAGTACGGCTAAACCGGTAGAGCTTTTAGAAACACTGGTGGAGCAATTAGCGCAAATCATTTTAACCGAATTTAATACCCCAAAAGTGACAATAAAAGTAAGTAAGCCCGCTGCAGTTGCACAAGCGCAAACCGTCGGTGTAGAAATAACCCGCAATAAGGCTACGGCTTAAATGGCGCAAATATTTATTAGCTTAGGGTCGAATATTAATAAAGCAGAGCATATCAGGCGTGCTTTAGTGGCGTTAAATAAACATTTTAAAAATACACAACATTCTTCGGTGTTTGAAAGTGAAGCGGTGGGTTTTGCCGGTAATAACTTTTACAACTCCGTACTTGCTGCCACTACCGATATGGCGCTTGAAGATGTGTGTGCGTTATTAAAACAAATAGAGCGCGATAATGGTCGCAAAGCAAATGATAAAAAATTTAGCCCGCGCACCTTGGATCTCGATTTACTCTTTTACGATGATGTCATTTGCGAGAGCCCAGCTCAACTACCACGTGACGAAATTACCAAAAATGCCTTTGTATTACAGCCTTTAGCAGAGGTGGCTCCTGATTTTTATCACCCTGTAGCAAAAAAAACGATTGCCCAAATATGGAATGCATATAACAACCCTCAACAAAAACTATGGAAGGTGGAGTTTTCTAACCCATGAGTATTATAGAAATAATTGTTTTAGCCCTAATTCAGGGATTTACTGAATTTTTACCTATATCGAGTTCTGCACACTTAATTTTACCGTCGCAAATTTTAGGCTGGGAAGATCAAGGCTTGGCATTTGATGTTGCCGTTCATGTAGGAACGTTAATTGCTGTTGTTATTTATTTTCGTATAGAAGTGGCCGATATACTCGGTGCTTGGTTTAAATCGTTTGGTGCACAAGGTACAACAGATGACAGCAAACTAGGCTGGTGGATCATTTTAGGTACTGTGCCAGCAGCTATTTTAGGGCTATTGCTAAAAGATTTTGTTGAACTGTATTTGCGCAGTGCATGGGTGATTGCGACCACAACAATCGTATTTGGTCTATTGCTTTGGTACGCAGATGCCAAAGGTAAGCAAATAAAAACAATCTATCAGCTAAACTGGAAAACGGCCCTCATTATTGGCTTTGCACAGGCCGTTGCAATGATCCCTGGCACTTCTCGCTCAGGTATTACCATGACCGCGGGTTTAATGCTGGGTATGAATAAGCAAAGTGCAGCCCGTTTTTCGTTTTTGCTGGCTATTCCGATTATTTCAATGATGGGCCTTTATTACACAGCAGAGCTAGCGCTTGGCGATCATATTGTTGATTGGACTGCTTTATTGTTGGGTGTAGTGCTGTCGTTTTTATCAGCTTATGCTTGTATTTTTATGTTTTTAAAAGTGATTGAGCGAATGGGAATGCTACCATTTGTTATTTATCGTTTATTATTAGGTGTCGGTTTAATATTCTTTTTAATGCTATAAGCTATTAATCTTCAGGAAAGCCTCCCACTTTGGGAGGCTTTTTTATTTGCGCCAAGGGTTAATGGTAACTTAAGCTAAATTTTGGCATTATAGCGCCATTAAATTTTGCCCTAGAGCAAACTCCGCGCAGGATGAAAGGATAGTAAATGCATATACATATTTTGGGTATTTGTGGCACATTTATGGGTGGTATTGCCGCTATAGCAAAATCATTGGGTCACCACGTTACTGGGTCAGATCAAAACGTTTACCCACCAATGAGTACTCAGCTACAAGAACTGGGTATTGAACTAACACAGGGCTATGACGTATCTCAACTAGAGCCAGCTCCAGATATCGTTGTTATTGGTAATGCTATGAGCCGTGGTAACCCGTGTGTTGAATATGTACTCGATAAGAGCCTGCCTTATACTTCAGGACCTGAGTGGCTAAAACGTAACTTATTACAAGATTCATGGGTGCTGGCTGTGGCGGGAACTCATGGTAAAACAACCACCGCCAGTATGTTGGCGTGGATACTTGAATATGCGGGTTTAAAACCGGGCTTTTTAATTGGCGGAATTGTACAAAACTTTGGTCTTTCTGCGCGAGTTGGGCAAACGCCATTTTTTGTTATAGAAGCCGATGAGTACGACACGGCCTTTTTTGATAAACGCAGTAAGTTTGTTCATTATTTACCTCGAACACTTATTTTAAATAATCTTGAATTTGATCATGCTGATATTTTTGAAGATTTAAACGCAATTAAAAAACAATTTCACCATTTGATACGTACACTACCGCAAAGCGGCAAAGTGCTTTGGCCAAAAAATGATGAAGCACTGAGCGATGTGATTGCAAAAGGGCTGTGGAGCGAGAGCGAAACATTAGGCGATGATTGGGATTATCAGTTACTTAAAGCGGATGGTTCTCAATTTAATGTGTTATTAAACACGCAGTTGCAAGGTGTAGTTAACTGGCAGGCAATTGGTGAGCATAACGTTAAAAATGCCATTATGGCTATTGCAGCAGCACGCCATGTGGGAATTGCAATAGAACACAGTATTGAAGCTTTGAGTGAATTTATAAGCCCCAAAAGGCGAATGGAGCTTAAAGCAGATATTAATCATATTAAAGTGTATGACGATTTTGCCCATCACCCAACGGCAATACAAACAACACTTGCGGGGCTGCGTGCTAAAGTGGGCGATGAAAAAATTATTGCAATTTTAGAGCCGCGCTCTAACACCATGAAAATGGGAGTGCATCAATTTACACTTCTCGATTCACTTCGCGATGCAGATGATGTGCTGTTATTTGAACCAGAAAATTTAAACTGGTCACTTAAAGAGCAAGCTGACAAAGCGGGTATGCAATGCTTTGATTCTACAACCGCTATTATTGATACAGTACTTGAGAATATTGAGCCAAATCAACATGTTTTAATTATGAGTAATGGTGGTTTTAATGGTCTTCATCAGCAACTTGTTGATGGTTTGGCCGATAAATACAGCGGAGAATAATGTGCAATTTAAAGATACAATTACCTTAGCATTTAGTGGCGCATCAGGCGCTCCATATGGGTTAAGGCTGTTGGAAGTGTTACTTGAGCAACAATTTCAAGTGTATGTGCTTATTTCAAGTGCCGCGCGCGTAGTTTTTGATACCGAGTCCAATATAAAGTTATCAGGGAATGAAGACAAAGCCACAGAGCAATTAAGCCTGTTATATAACGCAAAACCTGGGCAGTTAAAGGTATTTGGTAAAGATAATTGGTTTAGTCCGGTGGCTTCGGGCTCAGCAGCGCCGAAAAAAATGATAGTATGTCCATGTAGTGCCGGGTCTGTGTCTGCGATTGCAGTCGGCGCATCAGATAATTTATTAGAGCGCGCCGCCGATGTGGTAATAAAGGAGCGAGGCCAGCTTATTTTAGTGCCACGCGAAACGCCATTTAGCGAAATTCATTTAGAAAACATGCTTAAATTATCGCGTTTAGGTGTAACAATTATGCCTGCAGCACCTGGGTTTTATCATCAACCGCAAAGCATAGAAGACTTGGTTGACTTTATGGTGGCGCGAATTTTAGATCATTTAAATATTGAACATAATCTCACAAAGCGTTGGGGTTATGGTGAGGGTAAGAAATGAATAAGCAAAATATTGCTTTAAATATTGAAGGCCTTACCAAGGTTTACAAAAATGGGGTAGAGGCAGTAAAAGGGGTTGATTTACAAGTTCACGAAGGTGACTTTTTTGCATTACTTGGCCCGAATGGGGCGGGTAAATCAACCACTATTGGGGTAATTTCTTCACTGGTTAATAAGACCAAAGGCAAAGTTGAAGTATTTGGTCACGATATTGATACCGACCTTGAGGCGGCTAAAGCGAATTTAGGCCTAGTACCACAAGAGTTTAACTTTAGTCAGTTTGAAACGCTGAGCCAAATACTCGTTAATCAAGCAGGTTACTACGGTGTACCGCGCGGCGAAGCACATAAACGTGCAGATAAATACTTAGCGCAGCTTGGATTAATCGAGAAAAAAGATAAGCAAGCGCGTACCTTATCTGGTGGTATGAAACGCCGTTTAATGATTGCACGTGCCTTAATGCATGAGCCCAAATTACTTATTTTAGATGAGCCGACAGCGGGGGTTGATATAGAGCTTCGCCGTTCAATGTGGGACTTTTTAAGGCAAATTAACGAACAAGGTGTGACCATTATTTTAACAACCCACTACCTTGAAGAAGCTGAACTGCTTTGTAAAAACATCGCCATTATTGATACCGGGCGAATTGTTGAAAACACCACGATTAAAGCCCTGCTTGCTAAATTAGACAAAGAAACCTTTGTATTGGATTTAAAACAACCGTCTAAACCCGTAACGCTAGATGGATACAAATTTACTATGGGGGATGACCACACCATTGAAGTTGAAGTGGCTAAATCTCAAGGATTAAACGCGGTGTTTACAGCATTGACTGAACAAGGTAATACCGTGCTGAGCATGCGAAACAAAGCGAATCGATTAGAAGAATTATTTGTAGGTTTATTAGAGCAAGGGCGGGGCGAATAAATGTTTAAATATGGCGTAGCCTTAAAAAGTATTTGGATTAAAGAGTGCATTCGCTTTTTGCGTATTTGGGTGCAAACCTTAGTACCGCCAGCGATCACGATGAGTTTATATTTTGTTATTTTTGGTAACCTAATTGGCTCGCGTATTGGTGACATGGGCGGTTTTAGCTATATGGAGTTTATTGTCCCTGGCCTTATTATGATGTCAGTTATAACTAACTCTTATTCAAATGTTGCTTCTAGCTTTTACTCAACTAAGTTTCAAAAAAGTATTGAAGAGTTATTAGTTGCACCTGTGCCTAATTACATCATTGTACTGGGTTATATGGGCGGAGGTATGACCCGTGGCATTATGGTTGGTTTTATCGTAACGTGCGTTTCTTTATTTTTTGTAGATATACAAATACATAATATTTTTGTGATTATAGTCACTGTTATTCTCACCTCGGCGGTGTTTGCCTTGGGTGGATTAATTAACGCTATTTATGCAAACAGCTTTGATGACATAAGTATTATTCCGACCTTTATTTTAACGCCGTTGACCTATTTAGGCGGGGTGTTTTATTCAATCACTTTACTGCCTGATTTTTGGCAAATGGTGTCGCAAATAAACCCAATTATTTATATGGTTAACGCATTTAGATATGGGTTTTTAGGTGTTTCGGATGTAGATTTATCGGTCGCAATTGGTGTGTTGTTGGTGTTTATCAGCGTCCTATTTACTTTAGCACTGACGCTAATTAAAAAAGGTGTGGGGCTAAGACACTAATGAGCGATGCAAATTCACGTAGTATTGTATCTAATCAAGCGGGACTTCATGAAAAGCTTGATGAAATAGTTAATAAACACTTACAGGCTGAGTTTAAAAAGCCAATTGCAACGCATACGCAAACCGCATTTGATGAAGTTAATGTTAAAGTGCAAGCCTTTAATGGGCCGCTTATTTTAGACTCCTGTTGTGGGGTCGGAGAGAGCACCGCTAATTTAGCAAAACGTCATCCTGAAGCGTTAGTCATAGGCATTGATAAGTCATCTCATCGACTTGATAAGCATGATGTTGAATATAAACAAAGTGAAAGTGGTCAATACATTTTAGTGCAAGCTGACTTAAATGACTTTTGGCGTTTAGCGGTGGCTGCTAATTGGCAGCCTACGCATCACTATTTGCTTTACCCTAACCCTTGGCCTAAGTCTAAACACATACAAAGGCGCTGGCATGGGGCGGCTATATTCCCGTTTATTGTAAAGTTAGGCGGTTTACTTGAGGTGCGCAGTAATTGGGATATTTATGTTAAAGAGTTTGCCAGAGCGCTTGAATTAGCGGGGCATCCATGTGAAACCGGATTGTTCGAGTCAGACGAAGCAATTACGCCTTTTGAACGTAAGTACTGGGCCAGTGGCCAGCAAAGCCACCGGCTTGTTATAAATCTTAGATAGCTACTTGCTGTTTAAAGTGGGTCACATGTGGCGTTGGTTTACCAAGGTAACTACCTTGCATCAGCGTCACATTTAGTTTATTAAGTAGCTCGGCAACCGTGTTATTTTCTACCGCTTCAACAACCAATTCAAGCTCAAGCTGCTGGGCTATATTAGCAATATAGGCGATAAATAGTGACGTATTTTCATCATTTACCAGTTGCTTGGTGATCGCACCATCGAGTTTTATACCATCAACCTCCACTTTTAAAGTATTAAGAGTATTAATAAACTCATTACCCCAACAATGCATCACTATTTTTGCCCCTTTACTTTTCACCATCGCAATAAATGATTTTATTTCATAGTAGTGTGTAATGACCTGCGACTCTAATATTGAAATAGTAATGTTTTCAGGGTTGGGGTAGCGATGAAGCTCATATGCTATGTGATCATAAATAGTGGGATCTGCAATATTTTCAGCGCACACAGTTAACCCCCAGCTGATTGCTGATTTGCGAAAGCGCGAAATGCATTGAGTAAATAAGGTACGTGTTAACATCCCATCCATACGCAGTCTATTTAGTGCATTTGCAAAGGTATCAGGGGTTAAAATCTCCCCTTGTGAAGTGACTATTCTCGGTGAGCAATCATACCTAATAACTTCATCGGTATGAGTATTTATAACCGGCTGAAAGTAAGGAACAACGCGATGGGCATCAAACGCTTCACGAATTTCTTTTGCTATTTCTACATTGTATAAATACAGAGATTTAGCGTCGTTAATCGCTTCTGAGTAGTTAACTATGGGTTGATCGCCTTGCCTTGATTGCAGCAAAGCAATGTGGGCATTCTTAAGCAGTAATGACTTATTCCCTCTTGCCACTCCAGCGTTGAGCGTAATATAAATAAATGGGTCTGTAATAAAAGGTGTATTTTTATTGTGGGATTGAATAATGCTGTAAAGCTCATCAAAAGGTGTTTCTTTACTGGTTAAAATGGCCAGCTTGTTGGTCGCAATACGATAAATACGTGATTGCAGACGGTTTTGCTGCTTAAAGTGAGTGAGTAGTTTTTTCATCACTTTATCGGCTGTTTTTGTGCCAAAAAAGCGACTGATACTATCAATTTCGTTAACCAAAATAATCGCGATTTGTAGATGATGCTCATTACTTTTTTTTAGCTGCTTTTCCAAGGCAATATGATTTTCAAACCCCGTAGCATGATCCCTCATTAGTGAGCGGCGTACCCCAAAACAATAAAGAGTATAAACCAATAACAATATGAACATTACGCAACTAAAATGAAGCAGGGCTTGATTCAAACGTGTTATTAAAGCCGTATTGATTTTATCGACGCTAATATCAGCTGCAGTTAAATAGGTTCTGCCATTTTTTGCTATATGAGGAATATACACCGTTTTAGAATGACCACGATGCGCCGTTGACACTTCAAAAATAGGGGCCGTTGATAAAAATGTCGCCATATTAATTGGCGTCGCTTCAGGGTAAAGATCTAAATACTGGGTAACTTTACCGTTATTTTGATCATCTTGGGTGTAACTGGAGGCAGTAAAATAAATATTTTCATCAATTAATATCATTGAATATAAATAATCTATATTTAAATCATTGGCTAAAGCAGAAAGCTGTTCGGCCTTATTTTGATAGCTTGCAAAGCTGATTTCTTGCGATGTTTTGTCGTGGTAATCACTACCTAAAATATACTTTACGCTGGTGGCTGCATTTATTAAGCGATTGTCAATGCTGCGCATTACATCATTTTGAATGACAGAGTAAGTGTAGTAACTATAAATGATTAAGCTGACCAAAAAAAAGACGGTCCCAAGCGCCAACCGTGTTAATTTTAGATTTCCTTTGAGCATGTATTATCCTTATTTTTGTTGATTTTATTATACTTAAAAATTATAAATGCCCAATATTTTAATTACCCTTTGTACTAAATTTAAAAAATAGTGAAATGTTATCTATTTAGTATTGTCTTTTATGGCTTAAAACGAGACATTTTTGTCATATTGCAGTAAAGTTAGCGCAATTTTTTAGAAATGCCGTTGCTTAAAAAACACCTTCTATTAGCGTGTTTTACAAACTAACAGGTGTTTTAGTCACACACTAGGTATGAAGATGGATCAAAAGCGTTGTGCCGTCGCCTCTAAAGAAAGCCTTAAACGGATATTCACCGTTCCAGAGGCGCCAGACTCAACTTTGAGCAAAATAGAGCTTGAAATTTCGAGTAATTTAGCAGGTTTCTTAAACGAAAATATCGCGGCAATTGAAAAACCACTACATGAAATAGAAAAAGATTTTCAATCGGCGGTAATCCCTGAAGAACCGACGTTTGTGTCTTGCTATGCTCAAGATATTATGGAGCAGCTGGTTGCTCATTCTGTTCATACCGCAGCGCCAAGCTTTATTGGCCATATGACATCGGCTCTGCCTCATTTTTTACTACCGTTATCGAAATTAATGGTTGGGTTAAATCAAAACCTAGTAAAAATCGAAACCTCGAAAGCGTTTACCCCATTAGAACGTCAAGTTTTAGGGATGATGCATCATTTAGCTTATAGCCAAAGTGATGGTTTTTATTCTAAATGGATGCACAGTGCAAAAACTTCGTTAGGGGCATTTTGCTCTGGCGGCACCGTGGCAAATATTACTGCACTTTGGATAGCTCGAAACCGCTTATTAAAAGCGGATGGCAATTTTAAAGGCATTGCTGCACAAGGTTTAGTTGCAGGAATGCTTCACTATGGTTACAAAGGGCTGGCAGTTTTAATTTCTGAACGAGGTCATTATTCGCTTGGTAAATCGGTTGATTTATTAGGTATTGGTCGTGAAAATTTAATTGGTATTAAAACTTCTGCCGATAATAAAGTCGATGTTAGTGCAATGCGAGAAAAAGCGTTAGAGCTTGAAGCACAAGGCATTAAAGTGATGGCAATTATTGGAGTCGCAGGAACCACTGAAACCGGTAATATTGACCCACTTGAAGATATGGCTAATTTAGCACAAGAGATTAATTGTCATTTTCATGTTGATGCAGCGTGGGGCGGAGCAACTTTACTGTCTAATACCCATAGGCATTTATTAAAAGGTATTGAGCATGCAGATTCAATCACCATTGATGCGCATAAGCAAATGTATGTGCCGATGGGGGCCGGTTTAGTCTTATTTAAAGACCCTGCTGCAACTGATGCCATCGAGCATCATGCTGAATATATTTTACGTAAAGGCTCTAAAGATTTAGGCAGCCATACGCTTGAGGGAAGTCGCCCTGGGATGGCGATGTTAGTGCATGCTTGCTTACGTGTTATTGGTCGTAAAGGCTATGAAATGCTTATCGATCGCAGTATTAAAAAGGCGCGTTATTTTGCTGATTTAATAAAAGCCGATGAAGATTTTGAGTTAATATCAGAGCCAGAACTTTGCTTACTGACCTATCGCTATGTACCAAAACAAATTAAACATGCGATAGCCCAAGCTGATGCACAAACCCGTTTAGACATTTTTGCCGCGCTTAATCGTTTTACTGCCAGCATGCAAAAACGCCAACGTGAATCGGGTCGCTCATTTGTATCGCGTACGCGTTTAACGCCAGTTCAATATGATAACCAACCAACCGTGGTATTTAGAGTGGTACTTGCGAACCCGCTTACCTCAGGTGCAATATTAAAAGAGATATTAGAAGAGCAGAAAGAACTAGCTCAAACCGACCCTGTATTTAAAAAGTATTTACGAAAATATATGTAACTAACCTGAACTCTGGTTAAGAGGTTTATTAACATATTGAATCAAAAATGATATTTATGTTTATTTTCTCTAGCCAGAGATTTTCAGTGAAAACAAGGCGAACTTACGCGTCAATAGCTAGCCTATTGCAAGTAAATTCAACGCAGTTAGCGCTAAAAATAGCTGCTTGAGATAGATTTATTATTCAGAGTTCAGGTTAAATATAAATGCTATAAAAAAGACGCTTAATAGCGTCTTTTTTGTTACTGATTAAAAGCAACTCGCCTTTATGAGGTTGCTGATAATTTGTTGCGAAGGCTTTATTTTTTCCATCGCTAAATATTCATCGGGCTGATGCGCTTGGTTAATTGAACCCGGTCCCATGACGATGGTTTCACAACCCAGTTGTTGTATAAATGGTGCCTCAGTACAGTAATTAACAGCCACTGCTTTTTGCCCTGCTATATTTTCGGCTAGTTTAACTAACGCGCTGTCTGTGCTTCCTGTAAATGCTGGAATTGGCTCATGTAAATCAATCACACTGACCGAATTAGGGTATTGCTGATTTATATCGTAGGTTGCATCAAGTACCAGTGCTTGAAGCTCTTGCACGCTTAAACCGGGGAGAGGGCGCATATCAATGTGCATTTCACAGCAACCGCAAATCCGATTTGCATTATCGCCCCCATGAATATTACCTAAATTGAGCGTTGGGTGAGGAATTTCAAAGTGATTTATTGAATATTTATTCTTAAGCTGTTCTTTTAAGATTAGCAATTTTGTAATCACTTTATGCATCACTTCGATGGCGTTAAGACCCCGTTCGGGATCTGAGCTATGTCCTGAACGGCCGACAACTCTTATTGCTGTACTCATATGACCTTTATGAGTAAATACCGGAGTCATATCAGTAGGTTCACCAATAATACAGCGACTTGGCTTTAAATTTGGGTGCTTACAGATTTGTTGTGCGCCAGCCATAGTGGTTTCTTCGTCTGCGGTGGCTAATATTAAAATTGGTTGTGTTTGTTGCTTTTCATCAAGCTCGCTAATAGCCTGCAGTACAAAAGCAAAAAAACCTTTCATATCAATACTACCTAAGCCATATAGTTTATTATCTTGCTCAGTTAATTTAAATGGGTTGTGATTCCAACGACTATCATCAAATGGCACTGTATCAGTGTGGCCTGCTAGCATTAAACCGCCGTCGCCTTGACCGCGTTTTGCTAATAAGTTGTAGCGACCTTTGTTGCCTTCTAACTCTATTATTTCACAGTTAAAACCTAAGCTTTCACACCATTGCGCTAGCAATTCAATGACACTTTTATTACTCATGCATAAATGATCTTCAATGGCACTGATAGAGGGGGCAGCAATCAATTGCTGGTACATCGAAATAAATGACGGCAGAGACATAAAAAATTCCAAAATAAGTATTCATTTTAATTGCATAACAATATAAAAGTATTTATGATGAATATCAATTCACTTTTTAAGCATAAATATATTAAAGTTACGCCATGAAAATAATACGACGATAGTTATCACTCATAAATTTAATCTGTTTGGCTGGGTTAGACCCTAGTGTAAACAAACAACATGGAATGTGGTCACTAATTTTAGATAAAGAGTAAATAATGAACGTAGTAATTATAGGTGCCAGCGGTTACAGCGGCGCAGAACTGGCTAGCTTAGTAGCAAAACATCCAACGCTTTCTCTAACTGGTTGTTATGTATCAGCGCATAGTTTAGATAAACATAAATTGCTTAGTGAATTGTATCCTGAGCATTTAGGGTTACTTGATTTACCTCTGCAGCCACTAAATGAACATGCACTTGCTGATATCACTCATTCAGCAGATTACGTTTGTCTGTGCACCGATCATAAAGTAAGTGTGGATTTAGCGCCTCAGTTTTTAGCGTTGGGCAAAAAGGTATTTGACCTTTCCGGTGGCTATCGTCTTGCAAGCAATGATGATTACCTTACTTATTATGGTTTTGAACACCAGCATCCAGAGCTCCTCAATGAAGCTGCATATGGCCTTGCAGAGTGGAATAGTGAGGCCATTGCAAAGGCGCAGTTAGTTGCTGTAGCTGGCTGCTACCCAACTGCCGCATTAAACGCATTAAAGCCTCTTCAGCAAGCTGGATTGCTAAGTGATGAGCGGATTATTATTAATGCTGTATCGGGAGTAACTGGAGCAGGTCGTAAAGCAAGTATTGGCACACATTTTTGCGAAGTATCGCTTGCTGCTTATGGTTTGTTTAACCATCGTCATGGGCCTGAAATACAACAGCACCTAGGTCATGAGGTGTTATTTACTCCTCATTTAGGTAATTTCCCGCGCGGTATTTTAGAAACTATTTATGTGCAATTAAAGCCGGGTGTGACCAGTGAGCAAGTAGCTAAAGCGTATCAAGTCTTAGCGGATGAGCCATTAATTCGTTTGCTTGGCAGCAAAATCCCTTCGATTAAAGGGGTGGCCAAACAACCTTATGTAGATATTGCGTGGCAGCAGCAAGGCTCACAGTTAATAGTAATGGCAGCAATTGACAACTTATTAAAAGGGGCAGCTGGTCAGGCTCTGCAATGTATTAATTTGTCAATGGGTTTGCCTCACACTACAGGCTTAGTAGGAGCGTTTAAATGAGCAGTAAAACGTGGGTTATTAAACTCGGTGGCGCAGTACTCAATACTGAAAATGCCGCTAAAGCGCTTTTTGAGGTTCTTAATGAGCAACATGATGCACAATTTGTCATTGTGCATGGCGGTGGCTCATTAGTTGATAGCTGGTTAAAAGAGGCTGGTTTTGCCAGTGCTAAACACCAAGGTTTACGTATTAGCCCTAAAGAACAGATGCCTTATATTGTTGGAGCCCTTGCGGGTGCGGCAAACAAACAACTCATGGCGCAAGCAATTAGTGTTGGTCATAAGCCGGTGGGGTTAAGTTTATATGAAGCAGGGATCACCGCCTCGCAAAAATTAAAAGCATTGGGTCAAGTAGGTCAATGTCACAACAATGCTGATTCTATTATTAATGATTTACTCAGTGCTGGCCGGTTACCAATCATCAGTTCTATCGGCTTTGATGAGCAGGGCTTGTTATACAACGTTAATGCCGATGAAGCAGCCGCCGCAATGGCAAGTAATTTAAATGCAGAACTTATTTTTATGACGGACGTAGAGGCGGTACTTGATGCCAATAAGCAGCCTTTACATCAACTTGACACAAAACACATTGATACTTTAATTGCAGAGGGAGTAATTGTGGGCGGGATGGAGGTCAAAGTTAAGACCAGTCTTCACGCTGCCCAACATTTACGACGCGGTGTGTACATTTCCAGCTGGCAAAAGCCAGAAAACTTAACTGCTTTGCTGCAAGGCGAGCATGTCGGAACTAAAGTAACACCATAGGTTGAACATGTTTAAAGATTTTTTAACGGGTCTAGAATTAGACCAACAAGGCGCACTAAATTTATTAAAATTAGCGCAAGATATTAAAGAAAGCCCTGCAAAGTATAGCCAAGTGCTAGCTGGTAAGTCAGTGGTTACTTTGTTTGAAAAGCAAAGTTTACGTACTCGCCTTTCATTTGATATTGGTATAAACCGTTTAGGGGGCCATGCGGTATACCTTGACCAACAAAATGGTGCAATGGGCGCCCGCGAATCAATAAAAGATTTTGCCTTAAATATTTCGACTTGGGCAGACGGGATTGTTGCGCGGGTTAATCAGCACAGTACGTTAACGACACTCGGTGAGTATTCATCCGTTCCTGTGATTAACAGTTTGTGTGATTTATATCACCCATGCCAAGCATTAGCTGATTTTTTAACGCTACAAGAAGTACATGGTGATGTTAGCCAGTTAAAGCTTGCCTACCTAGGTGAGGGCAATAATGTAACGCACTCATTAATGCTATTAGCCGCTACTTTAGGAACAGACTTTGTCGCTGTAACACCAAAAGGCAGCTCACCTGATTCGCAAGTACTTAAAAAAGCAGAGCAAATAGCAGCGATGAATGGCGCTTCTGTAATGGTAAGTGACAGGGTTGAGGCTGCAGTAGGCGCTAATGTTGTTTACGCCGATACCTGGGTATCAATGGGGGATACAACTCCTCTTGAGCAAGTAAAAGAAAAATACATGCCTTATCAATTAAACCAGGCATTGTTAGAAAAAACCGGTGCAACTACGGTATTACATTGCCAACCGGCACACCGTGAGTTTGAAATTACTTCTGAGGTAATGGATGGCCCTGCATCAAAAATTATACAGCAAGCAGAAAACCGCATGCATGCGCAAAATGCGCTATTAGTTACATTGTTAAATCCAAATTTTGTTAAGGAACACCTATGAGTTCAATTAAAAAAGTCGTTTTAGCCTATTCTGGTGGTCTTGATACATCGGCTATCGTGCCATGGTTAAAAGAGAACTACGGCTGTGAAGTTATTGCCTTTGTTGCCGATGTTGGCCAAGGAGCTGAAGAACTTGAAGGCGTAGAAGCTAAAGCTATAGCGTCTGGTGCATCTGAGTGTTACGTGGTTGATTTAAAAGATGAGATGGTAAGCGATTATATTTACCCAACGCTTAAAACGGGTTCTATATATGAAGGGACTTATTTACTTGGTACTTCTATGGCGCGTCCAATCATTGCTAAAGCGCAAGTTGAAATTGCACGTAAAGTAGGTGCCGATGCACTTTCTCATGGCTGTACGGGTAAAGGTAACGACCAAGTACGTTTTGAGTCATGTTTTGCCGCACTCGCACCTGATTTAAAAGTGATTGCGCCATGGCGTGAGTGGGATTTATCAAGCCGTGAATCATTGCTTGATTACCTAGCTGAACGTGACATTCCATGTTCTGCGTCAGCAACTAAAATTTACAGTCGTGATGCTAACGCATGGCATATCTCTCACGAAGGCGGTGAACTTGAAGACCCTTGGTGTGAGCCAAGTGAGCAAGTATGGACATGGACTAATTCACCAGAGCAAGCGCCCGATAAAGCTGAGCATGTCACTTTATCAGTTGTAGAAGGTGAAGTGGTTGCTGTAAACGGCGAACAATTAAAGCCTTACGACTGTTTAGTTAAACTAAACGACATAGCTGCCCCGCATGGTGTTGGTCGTGTTGATATTGTAGAAAACCGTTTAGTGGGCATGAAATCACGCGGTTGTTACGAAACACCAGGCGGTACAGTGATCATGGCTGCGCTTCAAGCAATTGATGAGCTCGTTCTTGATAAGTCAAGCCGTAAATGGAAAGAGGTACTCGGTGGTGAATTTTCGCATTTAGTTTACGACGGTCGTTGGTTTACGCCGCTTAAAGATTCTATTTTAGCCGGTGCAGAAGCGCTTTCTACGTTAGCAACAGGTGAAGTGGTACTTAAACTTTATAAAGGGCAAGTAACAGCGGTTCAGAAAAAATCACCTAACAGTTTATACAGCGAAGATTTTGCTACTTTCGGTGAAGACGATGTTTATGACCAATCGCACGCAGAAGGCTTTATTCGTTTATTCTCACTATCAAGCAGAATTTCAGCATTAGCTAAAAAGTAATTTTTTATGCCCCTTGAAATTAAGGGGCTATTATCGGGTTTGGAGAGATTTCATGGCATTATGGGGCGGGCGTTTTTCTACGGGTCCAGATGAAGCGTTTAAACAATTTAACGATTCACTTCCCTTCGATTATCAATTAGCAGAGCAAGATATAATTGGCTCTGTTGCATGGGCTGGTGCACTTAAACAAGTAAGTGTGTTATCTAGTGATGAGCACAAAAAGCTGGTATCGGCACTTTATGAGTTACTTGAAGAGGTAAAAGCAGATCCACACGCTGTTGCCACCTCAGGTGCTGAGGATATTCACTCGCATGTTGAAGCAGCGCTAATTGAAAAAGTGGGTGATTTAGCTAAAAAATTACACACAGGCCGAAGCCGTAACGACCAAGTTGCTACCGACTTTAGATTATGGTGTCGCGATACTGCCGATCATATCTTAAAAGCGATTGCGCAACTTAAAGCAGAGTTTATTGGCTTAGCTGAACGTGAGCTTGGCACAATATTACCAGGTTATACCCACTTACAACGTGCACAACCGGTGTTATTTAGCCATTGGTGTATGGCTTATGTAGAAATGTTAGAGCGTGATGAAAGCCGATTACAGGATGCCCAAGCAAGAATGAACTACTGCCCACTCGGCAGTGGCGCTCTTGCAGGCACTGCATACCCGATTGACCGCCATGCACTTGCACAAGGGCTAGGATTTACTGGCGCGACTAAAAACAGCCTTGATGGTGTATCTGATCGTGACTTTGTGGTTGAGCTATTAAGCTGCGCGTCTATCTCTATGATCCACTTATCGCGTATGTCTGAAGACTTAATTTTTTATAACTCAGGAGAAGCTGGGTTTATCGAACTGGCTGATAATGTTACATCGGGCTCATCTTTGATGCCGCAGAAAAAGAACCCAGATGCATTAGAGCTAATTCGTGGTAAAACTGGCCGGGTGTTTGGTGCGTTTAGCGCAATGATGATGACTCTAAAAGCACTACCGCTTGCCTACAATAAAGACATGCAAGAAGACAAAGAAGGCATTTTTGATGCCATGCCAACATGGCTTGCTTGTATTCATATGGCACAAGCGTGTATTAAAGGTATAAAAGTTAAAGCAGATAAAACCCTTGCAGCGGCAAAAGGTGGCCACGCGAATGCAACCGAACTTGCTGATTATTTAGTGGCTAAAGGTGTACCGTTCAGAGAAGGGCATCATATTGTTGGGGTGTTGGTACAATTAGCTATTAGTGAAGGTAAAACGTTAGAGGAGCTTTCACTAGAGCAGTATAAATCAGTAAATCCAGTGTTTGAAGATGACGTGTATCCGGTACTTGAAATTGATGCCTGTATTAAAGCACGCCAAGCGCTTGGCGGTACATCATTAGAGCAAGTAAGTAAAGCGGTGAAAGACGCGAAAAAAAAACAGCAAATAACGGTTCGTGATGCCAACTTAGATGACGTAGAAGCAATTGCTAAACTCGTACAGCACTGGGCAACAGTCGGCGAAAATTTACCGCGAGCTAAAAGTGATATGGTGCACTCAATTAATGAGTTTGCTGTAACCGAGATAGACGGTCAGGTATCGGGTTGTGCTTCACTTTATATTTACGACACAGGATTAGCTGAAATACGTTCATTAGGCATTGATCCTAAAAGCGCAGTAACGGGGCAGGGACGAGAACTGGTTGAACACTTATTAGTGAAAGCTAAAAAGTTGGCACTCAACCGTGTCATTGTTCTGACTCGTGTACCTGACTTTTTCGAAAATCAGCGGTTTAGTTTCTGTAACAAAGAGAGCTTACCTGAAAAAGTCATGAAAGATTGTGAGTTATGTTTACGTAAAGAAAACTGTGATGAAGTCGCAATGGAATATATGTTAAAGCCAAGTAATAGCATGGAGATCCCTTGTAAAAACGTGGCTTGAGCAATCCCTAGGATAAAAAACGCACGGTGACCCCGATGCGTTTTTTTTTGAGTAAAATAAAATAATTTTTAAATTAACATGCTATTAATTTAAAGTTGGCATATCGGTTGCACTTATAGTTCTGTAGTGTGTTGTTGAGTCAATTAACCAACGAAGGCAATACGTTACAGCAGTTATTTAGTAACTGCTCCAGATGGTGTGATTTAAATTTACGCCAATAATAAAAATTTAATACTCAAAAGGATTAATCACATGCAAATTTCAGCGAACAGCCAAGTACAAATGCAAGCATACAATAAAACGCAACAATTAAAGCCAGCAATGGAACAAACTGCTAGCCCTAAAACCCTACAATCTGATACAGTAAGTATCTCTCAAGAGGCGATGGCTGCCGCAAGTGGCGCGGATCTTCAGCGAGGCGGTGGCATTGTCGTTCCTATTAAACCAAAGTGATAATTAAGGTTTTTGATGTTTTTAACTGAGTTTTTTGGGTTGTTCTCCCTATCAGCCTTTGTGATGTGGGGTTTTTTAATGGCTTTTTTCTTTAATGTGTTTGTATACACTTTAGAAGTTAAAAGAGGTACGACCCTATTGCTCAGTTCATTTGTTATGATGATATCTTATACACTCTCCGATTATTTTCTTACATGGCTTTCTTTAAAAAATACATTGTACCTAGACTGGGCAATATATGATGTAGTAACGCTAGTAGCACTTTCGGTCGTTTGCTTTTTTATTAAAAAGACAACTCCATCATTTTTATACTTGGCTACAGGTTTATCAATAAATTCACTCTTCTTTTTTTCTATGTATTTGGATATTTACATTTATGGAAACACTGAACCTTGGATTTTCTGGGATATTTATACGTTTACGATAAATGTAGTTGATTTAATTATGATTGTCGCTTTAATAGTAGACCGTGACTTTCTTGGCTTACACACCCTTAAAAATAAACTCATTTCATTATTCAAAACGTCTGAGCTTAACCAAATCCAATAAATGTATTATGTAGACTTATTTTTAGCAGATTATATTGATGCATTTATACAATGGGGCTTTTTAATGGCTTTGTTGTACACATTTGTATCGAGTATAAATACAGCTAATAAATTACTGGTCTATTTAGCTTCAATAATGTTCTTTTCTTACCTTATTGGTGACTTCCTTTTAGTTTTCAAAAACGTTTACCTTAACTGGATTTTTTTTGATTTCGCTACAGTTTGTATTATTTTTATAATAACAAAAGCTTCAAGCTTTGAAAGCGATGTGGCTAAAAACTATATTGTTAGTGGCTTATTGATTAATGCTTGTTTAACGTATGCTATTTACATAGATCTTTATATAAACTGGAACTCAGATCCTTGGTGGTTGTGGAGCCTGTACTCTATGGGGGTTAATGTTGTTGATTTACTAATGATTATTGCTATTTTTATCAATAAAGACTTTTTAGGGCTAATGAAACTTAAAGGTCGTTTATTTAGATCACGCACTGAGTTTAAAAGCCTATAATGACGGATCTATTATGGCTGCTTGTTAAAGTTGGCGAGAATTTAGGTAATTTTATATTGTGGTTATTTTTAATCGCTTTTCTATTTAACCTTTCTTCGAGCATTAATAAACAAGATAAAAGTTTACTGCATATTTCATTAATAATGATGATATCTTATTTTCTAAGTGCATTTTTAAGTCTCGAAACTTCTACGTATAAAGATTATTTCATATTTGATCTCACAACTATTTTGATACTTTTTTTGTGGCGAAAAATAACGTTGCAAAATACACCTATTGCTTTTTATTACTTAATTCTGGGGTTGGGTGTTAATACCTGTTTATTTTTGGGGATGCATTATGATGTTCAAGTTAAAGGAAACATTGATTATTGGTGGTTTTGGGCTGCATATGGGTTTGGCGTTATTCTATTTGATCTTATAATGGCATTGGCACTATTTATCAATAAAGATTTTTTGGGCTTAGTGAGGCTTAAGAGCGTTCTGTTTCCAGCAAGAGCGAAGCTACCTAGCGTAATGTAACGATACGCTAGGTGTTGTGTTTAATGCTTAGTTTTCCCAAGCCTTGATTGCAGCGCCTTCATTACTATGGTGTCAACAAACTCACTCACATCCCCGTTATGGCGTGCTACTTCTTTTACTAGTGTTGATGATATAAAAGTATTGCGCTCGGCGGGCGTTAAAAATACGCTTTCTAAATCAGGGTTTAAACGGCGGTTCATATTCGCGAGCTGAAACTCGTAATCAAAATCAGAAACCGCTCTTATGCCTCTGATCAGTACATTAGCATTATGGTCACGGGCTAAATCGGCGAGTAGCCCTGAAAAGCCAATGACTTTTACATTATCTAAATGGCTTAAAATCTCATTTGCTAAATCAACGCGCTCTTCTAAAGTAAAACACGGTTTTTTACTTGGGTTATGAGCAATAGCCACAATAACGGTATCAAACATTTTAGCCGCACGCTGAATTAAATCAGTGTGGCCGTTGGTAAGAGGGTCAAATGTGCCTGGGTAGATTGCGGTCACTTTCATAATATTTACTGTGTTATTATTTTTAGCCGTAGTGTAGCAGTGTTTAGTGTGCAAAGCAGCCTTGTGAGTAAATTGTATATAACTGCAGCTGCGCAGTGTTACAAATGCAATGATTTGTTTATACTAGGCGGATTATTTTAATGCAGCATCGTATTTTCGAAAATTGAGTAATGAGTATATGAATACCAAGGATAAAATAATTCAAACTAGTATTTCATTGTTTAATGAACATGGTGAAAGAGCAATATCTACTAATCATATCGCATCGAGTTTAGGTATGAGTCCGGGTAATCTGTACTACCACTTTAAAAATAAAGAAGACATTATTCGCCATATATTTGCACTTTATCGTGACCATTTAAGTACTCATTTTAAGCCGGTCGATCAAGGCGACGATGCTTTTGAACACCTAGGTCCTTATTTAGATTCGCTATTTGAATTGATGTGGCGTTATCATTTTTTTTACGACAACCTTGGCGATATTCTCGCTCGCGATAGTCATTTAAAACAGGGTTACATTGATTTTCAACAGGAGTTACTTGAGCAGGTGCGTAACATCATTTTGGCTTTACGCGACAGCGAAATTATTGCCATTGATGAACAAGATGCTATCGAACTTGCTCATACGTTAAAATTAACGGTCAGCTTTTGGACACCCTATATGAAAGCAAGAAGGCTTAGTGGTGTGCTGGTTGAGCAAGATATTTACCCTGGTATTGTAAAAGTACTGACTTTATTTAAAGCCTACAGCACCGAAAAAAGCGCAAATAAAATTAATCAGTTAAGAGACAAGTACGCACTTTTAGCAAATGCTGCTCCCCAGAATCCTTAAGCCCGTTAAGTTGGTTAGTTCCTAGGCGCTAAATTTTTTGCTATAATCCGCCGCGCCCAATACCTGGGTGCGCGAATTCCCGCAGTCTAAGAGTTAAACTATGCTTAAATTTATCGTCAAACTTCACCCTGAAATAGCCATTAAAAGCCGTTCAGTCCGTAAACGCTTTACTAAAGTGTTAGAAAATAACATTAAAATTGTATTGCGCCGTGTTGACGAAAAAGTACAGGTACGTAATAACTGGGATAACATTTCAGTTGTAACAAAACTTGAAGATGATCAAACTCGCCTTGATTTTATAGACAGCTTACAACGTATTCCTGGCATCGTGCAGTTTATTGAAGTGACTGAAACAGACTTTAAAACGATTGATGACATTTATCAAAAAACTATTGAGCTAGTTGGTCACACTATTATTGGTAAAACCTTTTGTGTCCGTGCTAAGCGCATAGGTCAACATGATTTTACTTCAACTGAGCTAGAGCGTTACGTTGGTGGCGGGCTTAATCAACATGTTGAAGGGGCTCGAGTAAAGCTAAGTCGCCCAGAAGTAACGATTCGTTTAGAAATTAAAGACGAAAAAGCCTACATAGTAACGCAAACGCATTTAGGAATGGCGGGCTTTCCACTGCCAACACAAGACGATGTATTATCGCTTATGTCTGGTGGGTTTGATTCTGGCGTTGCCAGTTATCAAATGATCCGTAAAGGTGCTCGCACGCACTTTTTATTCTTTAATTTAGGTGGCGCTGCTCATGAAATTGGGGTTAAACAAGCGAGTTACTATCTATGGAAACAATATAGTTCTACTCACAAAGTTAAGTTTATTACTGTTGATTTTGAGCCAGTGGTTGCTGAAATCTTAGAAAACGTTGAGAACAGCCAAATGGGCGTTGTCCTTAAACGTATGATGATGCGAGCGGGTAGTGCCGTTGCTGAAAAACTAAATATTCAAGCATTGGTTACGGGTGAAAGTATAGGTCAGGTGTCTAGTCAAACCTTAGCTAACTTAAGTGTGATTGACCGCGTAACCGAGACGCTGATTTTACGCCCACTTATCCAACATGATAAGCAAGAAATCATCAATATAGCGCGCCAAATAGGCACTGCAGAAATGGCAGAGACGATGCCTGAATACTGTGGTGTGATCTCTAAAAAGCCGACGGTTAAGGCAAAAATTGAAGTAATTAAAGCAGAAGAAGAGAAATTTGATTTTGATGTTTTAGATACCGTAATCGATAACGCCCGTGTTATGGATGTGCGCGATATCGATGTTGAAGCTAAGCAAGAGCTTAAAGAAGCAGAATCGGTAACACAACTACCTGAAGGTGCCGTGGTTGTTGATATTCGCTCGCCTGAAGAAGAAGATGCGGCACCGCTTGAAATTGACGGTATTGACGTTATCCACTTACCGTTTTTCCGCTTAGCAACAAAGTTTGGCGATTTACCAAAAGACAAGGATTATTATTTATACTGTCAAAGAGGGGTTATGAGCCAATTACAGGCGCTTATCCTCCATGAAGCAGGTTTTACAAGGGTTAAAGTTTATCGTCCTTGAGGCATAATAGATGCGCGGATTTAATCCGCGCTTTTTTTTGCTAAAATTTCAACAAGTAAGGCATCGTTATAAGGTGTTGCAATATGGTGCAGTTTTCCTTGCTCACTTATATAGCCACAAATTGCCATGATCTCAGTTTGCCTATTATGCAAAACGTCTTGATGCATCGAAGAGTAATTTTCGGCAGTTAAACTCATTACTTTGTAAGCCCGCTCTATGGCATCTATAAGCTTAATATTGAGTTTTAGCGCGGTTGCAATGTGGCACGCCTCAGCTAATAAATTAATAATTGCACTACTGTACTGCGGTGCACGTAACTGACCATTTTTTATATTGTGGTGAGCGGTTAATGGATTTATTGCAATATTAACCAGTAGCTTTTCAAACCGTAGTTGTTCAATATTGTTACTGACAATTAACTGCGGAATAGTGTGTAATTGCGCACTAAGCTGTTGAATATTTTGAATAGCTAGTTGATTACAGCCCCCTAATACACTTTGCCCGTTTCCGGTATGTTGCACAATATTAGGGTTTGACTTAAATCCAGCCATGCTGGTGGTTAAAAAGTACAACGACTGCTGCTTTGTTAGCTGCTCATTTAATTGTTCAACATTACCCATGCCATTATGACTCAGTATAATATGGGTATTATTGCCTAGATAAGGTTTTACTTGAGCATAGGCTTGTTGCACTGCAAACGCTTTTACCGTGAATAAAACAATATCAAATTCAGGAGTTTGAGATAACTGCTCTTGTGAGATAAAAGTGGCGTTAATTTTTTCAGACGCAGCGTTACTGTGGCTGTAAAAGCGAGTATTAACTGTGCCTTTTCGAGTAAGTATATATATAGCGTGATGCTTGGCCAAAAAATGGCTAAATAACAAGCCAATAGCGCCATCACCTACAACAAGTATGTTAGCCATAATGCTTCTTTTTACGCAGTGTTAACAGGGCTTTAGCTAAAAAGTAGCTCGCTGCACCAATAAAATCGGCAACAAAATCGGCCAGTGATGCTTGTCTGTAAGGAAGGCTATCTTGCATGATTTCTATTGCTGCACCGTAACCAGCGAGTAATAGTATTTGTGCATATAATGGGAGTTTAAACGCTTTATCCATAATAATGGCAAGTAAAAAGAAGATACCAAAATGCGCTACTTTATCAACATGCGGAAATAAGTTTGCCGCGCCCTTTACCTCTTTAGCAAATAAGAAGGTAAACGCAACAATACTAATTAAAAAAATTGCTTGGTAAACACGCCTTGTCACGAAAATTCCTAAAATCGTATAAAAAAGAAGCCTCAGTATATCAAACTAATTTAGTATCGCACCTGAACAAAATGCAGAAAAATGTAAAGATTTATCATTTTAACGTTATAATTGCGGCATAAAATTAAGATTAGATAGTTAGGAGAACGCTATGCCTTCATTTGATATTGTATCTGAAGTAGAAATGAACGAAGCAAAAAATGCGGTTGATAACGCCAACCGTGAACTAGAAACGCGATTTGATTTTAGAGGCGTTGATGCATCAATAGAGCTAAACGATAAAACAATTAAATTAAAAGCTGAAGCAGATGCTCAGGTAATGCAGTTATTTGATATTTTAGCGAGTAAAATCTCTAAACGTGGGATGGATGTTGCAAGCTTAGAGCTACAAGATATTTCTCGTGCGGGCAAAAATGTTTTTCGTAACGTTGCACTTAAACAGGGTATCGAAAAAGACATGGCTAAAAAAGTAGTAAAAGCCATCAAAGACTCTAAAGTAAAAGTACAAGCGGCCATTCAAGGTGAAGAAGTTCGCGTAACAGGTAAAAAGCGTGATGACTTACAAGCGGCTATGCAAGTTGTACGCACTGCTGATTTAGGTCAACCATTTCAGTTTAAAAACTTCCGCGATTAATTTATTGCCTCGAGCTCGGCACTATAGGCGCTGAGCTCAAAGCAACATGTATTTAGCCAAACACGTTATATTGTTTGGTTTTTTATTTTTGGATCTATGATAATTATCGAACCCCGAACCCTGAATCTTTGGGTTTTTAGATGTTTAGACGTCCATTGACTTTTTTTAGTAAACAGATAACAATAGCAGCCTATTTTCAAGGTGCTTGCTAAACACTTCAATGGTGTGATTTTTTTGGTAGGATAATCGGGAAGTTGGTGCGTTTTCATTGATGAAGTCAATCCCAACACTGCCCCCGCAACGGTAAAGTTATGCTGTATTAAATTATGGTAACTGAGTCCGGAGACCGGCCTTGATTTAATCTTACTTACTAACATCTTTGCGGTGGGCAAAGATAGGGGACATGATGTTAAATAAAACTGCATTGGGTGTGGCAATTTCGGCTGCACTCTCTATTTCTGTATCTGCTGCAGAACAAACCATTGAAAAAATAACCGTTACTGCGAATAAATTTGAACAACCTATAAATGATGTATTAGCGAGCGTAAATGTTATAAACCGCAGTGATATTGAAGCCAGTAATGTTCGCGATTTACCAACCTTATTAAGCTCACAAGTTGGTTTTCAAGTAAACCCTAATGGCGGTTTTGGTCAAAATGCCGGTGTTTCACTGCGCGGTACGGGATCGGGTGATACGCTAATTTTAATTGATGGTGTTCGTACTGGCTCTGCAACGCTTGGTCAAAAAGCATTGAGTAATGTGCCTTTAAATAGTATTGAGCGTATCGAAATTATTAAAGGCTCACGCGCTGCTGTTTATGGCTCTGATGCACTTGCTGGTGTTATTAACATTATTACGCGTGAGTCAGATAACCTTTCTGTTAGTGCAACATTAGGTTCAGACGCTTACCAAGATTATCAAATGGCAGGCTCTGTAAAGTCAGGCGATATGAGGAGTGCATTTAATGCAGGTTTTGAAAAAACAGATGGTTTTGATGTATTGCAAGGTGTAGCGCCAGATGAAGATGGTTATGAGAACAAAAACCTCGGTTTTAAAGTAAATTATAATGATGCACAGTACGGTGATTTTAAGTTATTAGGTCAATACAGCGAAGGCTTTGCTGATTACGATAGTCGCTTTAGTCCTGCCGATAGCACGATTGAACGCAATGACTTTGAAAATTATCAATTGTCTGCTGGTTGGAATAAAAACTATAAAAATCAGTCTCACGGTGTTGATATTGCACTTGTAACTGATGACTCAGATAACACTTATGTTAATTTTTCCACTGGTCTGCCAGTCACAAGTACGTTTATAACTCAGCGTACTCAAATTGATTACAATGGCCAATATCGTTTAGATGATACTTTAAATATTAGTGGCGGTATTAACTGGTATAAAGACGATGTGTCGCGCAGCTCTCAAGTATTTATTGAAGATAGTCGTGACGTGCTTGCAGTATTTGTAGGTGCCTATTACGATACAGATAAGGTACTTGCTAATCTAACTGTTCGCCAAGATGATGATGAACAGTTTGGTGATGAAACAACGTATACCGCGGCAGCGGGATATCATTTATCGAGTAATGCAACATTCCGTTTAAGCCAGAGCACAGGGTTTAAAGCGCCTACCTTTAACGATTTATATTACCCTGATTTTGGTAACCCTAATTTACAACCAGAAAAGTCCGTTAACCGTGAGCTTGGCTTAAATGTAGACTTTGATATTGCGCAAGTTGATGTCGCTATTTTTAGAAACGACATTGAGGATAAAATTGATTATGATGCAAACTTTGCATTAGCTAATATTGACGAGGCTCGCTTTGAAGGGGTTGAATTTAGTCTTTCTCAGCAGGTTTTTGGTTTTGATAGTCACCTTAATTTTGCATATTTAAGTGCGCAGAACAAAGAAACAGGCGCAGAGTTGCGTAATGTTGCTAAGCGTACATTTAATTGGGAGCTTAAAAAACAGTTTGGTGACTTTGATGCGCGTATCGATATGCAGTATCGCAGCGATCGTCAAGGTGCACAAACCCACTTAGGCTCTTACACACTATGGAATTTAGCGGGTAATTATCAAGTTAATCAAAATATTGAAGTATCGCTTCGCGTAGAAAACCTGTTCGATAAACAGTACAACGCCGTTGATTCACATCTAAGTTCTACAACAGCTCAAGCGTATTACTATAATACACCAGAACGTCGCTTGTTTGCTGGTATAAGCTATGAGTTTTAATTACTGAATTAGCACATATAATAAATGCCCGAATTTAAATCGGGCTTTTTAATGTGTTATTCCGATAAAAACTCGCTAAATTCGGTTTCAAACTTATGTAATTTGGGTGCAATTAAAATACTGCAATAGCCCTGCTCAGGATTTTCATTGAAATAGTCCTGATGGTAGTGCTCTGCGGGGTAAAAAGTGGTTGCTGGGCTCACCTCAGTGACTATAGGTTCGCTAACATGACTTTGCAGCTCTGCAATAACGGCCTGTGTTTGCAATTGTTGTTGCTGATCATGGTAATACACAACGCTGCGGTATTGAGTACCTATATCGTTACCTTGGCGATTTAACTGGGTGGCATCATGCAAGGTAAAAAACATTGCGAGTAAGGTTTCAAAGCTTATCACACTAGAATCAAATTCAACCTTAACCACTTCGGCATGTCCGCTGTTGCCTGTGCAAATGGCTTTGTAGGTTGGGTTATCAGTGTGCCCGCCCGTGTAACCAGAACAAACACTGAGCACCCCTCTAACACGCCTAAATGCTGCGTCAATACACCAAAAACAGCCGCCGCCTAGTGTTGCTACCTGTGTGGTCGAACTCATAAGTACTTCCTCAATTGTTAGGGATATGTGCACTGAATAAAGCGCCGTAACAGCTAGTTACGACGCTCTAAGTGACTTAGATCTCTTTAAGCGGTTTTTCAGCGGCTTGCTTATCAAGTTTTTGTTGTAAAAACTCAGGTGATTGTGTGTTTCGCGCTAGTGCGTAATAAGCGGCTGGCACCACAAACAGAGTTAGTATGGTTGCAACCGTTACGCCAGTAAATACTACCACACCAATTACCATTCTACTTTCCGAGCCTGGACCGGAAGCCAACACCAAAGGTACGGCACTCATAACCGTTGTTAGGGAAGTCATAATAATAGGGCGCAAACGCTGTGTAGCCGCTTGTAAAATGGCTTCACTAAATTCTACGCCTTTATCACGTAACTGGTTTGTAAATTCAACAATCAGAATACCGTTTTTAGCACTTAACCCTATGAGCATAACAATACCTATTTGGCTGTATATATTAAGCGTTAACCCCATACTCCACAGCCCAAACATGGCACCCATTAAACCAAGTGGCACAGTTAACATAATAACAAATGGATGCATAAAACTTTCAAACTGAGCTGCCAGTACTAAAAAGGTCACGGTTAATGCCAGCACAAACACATAGGTCATGGCTGAGGCTCCTTCATAAAACAATTGCGACTCACCTTTATAGTCAATGGCACCATCAATGTCGTTTTCCTCTGTGGCAACCTTGTTTAAAAAGTTTAGAGCTTGTTCTAGCGTGTAACCATCAGCGAGGTTGGCACTTAAAGTAATTGCACGCATTCGGTTATAGCGGTTTAAACGCGAGGCGGTGGCTTCTTCTTTTAAGCTAATAAGGCTGTCGAGTGGCACCAATTCATTGCTGCGAGATTTAAGGTAAATATTTGAAATATCAGTAGGGTTTGCAAAGTCTTCTTTAGTTCCCTTTAAAATTACATCATATTCTTCACCGCGGTCAATAAAAGTGGTTACACGGCGTTGGCCAAGCATGGTTTCAAGTGTACGTCCCACATCCGAGACTGATACGCCTAAATCAGCGGCTTTATTTTTATCAATACTGACTAAAAATTGTGGGAAGGTTTCTTTATAATCATGATCAATGCGCACTAACCCAGGGTTTTTCTCTGCACGTTTAATAATTCTATCGCGCCAATCAGCTAGCTGAGCATAATCATTACCTTGCAAAACAAATTCAATAGGGCGAGATGAACCACCACCGCCAATACCACGGCGCATAATAGCAAATGCACGGACGTCGGTGACCTCTTGCATTTTGCCGCTTATTTCATCCATGACTTCCCATGTTGAGCGTTTGCGCTTATCCCAATCAGCCATGCCAACAATAGCCACGCCGCCACTGCCACCCCAACCTGGGACTCGAACAAGCACTCGACTTAGTTCGCCAGATTCAGAATAAGGCATCAAGCGCTCTTCAATTTTTGCCATATTGGCGGCATTATTTTCATAACTTGCCCCTTCAGGGCCATTCATAAGCACAAAGAAGGTGCCACGATCTTCTTTAGGGGTAAGTTCAGAGGGTATTTGTAAAAATAATGAATAACTAACAAACCCAGCCAAAACTAAGCTCAGCATTAAGCCCCATTTACGGGTCATGTTTGACGCTAAAGCGTTACGGTATCCATTTTCTAATTTAGTAAAAAAACGGTCCATAACTTGGCTAAACTTACTTTCTTTTTCAGAGGCCTTTAACACTTTTGAACACAGCGCCGGAGAGAGTGTTAATGCAGTAATGCTGGAGAAAAACACGGCAGCACTTACCGCCATAGCAAACTCTGTAAATAGTGCGCCAATTCGTCCTTCCATAAACACTAATGGTACAAACACGGATATAAGCACTAAGGTGGTGGCTATAATTGCAAAGCCCACCTCACGTGCGCCGCGATAAGCTGCCAATAAAGGCGGTTCACCAAGTTCAATACGGCGGTGAATATTCTCTAGCATTACAATGGCATCATCGACCACTAAGCCTATTGCTAATACTAGTGCCAGTAGAGTTAATAAGTTAATTGAATAACCCATTGCTAATAAAAACATAAAACTACCGACTAAGGCGACCGGTACGGTGACCGCAGGAATAAGAGTGGCGCGAATATTACCTAAAAATATAAAGATAATAAGCACGACTAACCCCATAGAAATTGCTAAAGTTTTATAAACCTCATTAATTGATTCTTTGATAAATACTGAAGAGTCGTAACTGTCTTCTATAGTAGTGCCTTCAGGTAAATTACGTTTTATTTTTTCCAGTTCACTGCGGGCGTTATCAACTACTGTAAGGGTATTTGCTTTGGCTTGTTTAACAATACCCATACCAATCATATTACGGCCATTTCCTCGGAATAAACTTTCATCATCGGCGGCTTCTAATTTTACGTCAGCCACTTCGCCTAGACGTACTAAATAACCATCTTCACCTCGCTTAATGACAAGGTTTTGAAAATCACGTTGGTTTTTATAGCTGCGTGCAGTGCGCACAGTAAAATCACGGTCTACCGATTCAATTTCACCGGCCGGAAGTTCTACATTTTCACTACGCAGTGTTTGCTCTATATCACTAGAGGTAATGCCACGAGCTGCCATCGCTTGGCGGTTAAGCCATACTTTCATAGCATACTTTCGCTCTCCCCCAATACGCACATTTGATACACCATCAACAACGGCCAAACGGTCGACAATAAAACGCTGTGCATAATCAGAAAGCTGCAATGAATCCATGGTTTCACTGTTAAGTACAAACCACGCGATAGGGCTTTCGTCACTATTTGATTTTGATACTTCAGGAGGGCGTACTTGCTCTGGTAGGCTGTCTAATGCCCGTGCAACACGTTCACGTACATCGTTAGAGGCATCGTCTATGTCGCGGTTAATACTAAACTCAATGGTAATGTTTGAGCGGCCATTACGACTCGATGAGTTAATACTTTTAATACCCTCAATCCCCGAAATACGGTTTTCGATAACTTGGGTTATTTTTGTTTCAATAATTTCAGCAGATGCACCGGTATATTCAGTACTAATATTTACAATCGGTGTTTCAATATCTGGATACTCTCGCAAAGGCAACATGCTAAAAGCAACTAAGCCAAATGTGAGTAACAGTAAGTTAATAACAATCGCAAAAACGGGGCGTTTGACGCTAGTATCGGTAATTTTCACGTGTTACCCCTTAACGCTTACTTTACTACCTGAGCGAATTTTAATTATTCCCTCGGTAACAATTTGCTCGCCATTACTTAACCCTTTGTCTATCGCAACCCAGCCATTATTTCTACTTGCAACATGTACTTCTTTACGGTTTGCTATGCCATCTTCAATTTGAAAAACGTAATGCTTATCTTGCAAAGGAATAATGGCCTTTTCAGGCACCATCAGCGCTTGGTTACTGCTTAGCTCTAGTGCAGTTTTAAGCAACATACCTGGGCGAAGTAAACCTGATTTATTAGCAATACTGGCTGTTACTTCTACACTGCGAGTGATTGAGTCGATACGTGAGCTTATATGGGTTACTTTACCGCTGAAGGTTTGATCAGGGTAAGCATCGTTTTGAGTGCGAACAATCATTCCGTTTTTCAATTGAGCTAAATACTTTTCAGGCACTTTAAAATCAACTTTTATAATACTAATGTCATCGAGGGTTGTGATCACGGTACTGTTATTAATATACGCACCCACCGATATTTCGCGTTTCCCAAGTAACCCAGAAAAAGGCGCGGTGATGGCCATTTCATTGAGTTTGGTTTTAGCACTTTCAAGTTGTGCTTCGCTGGCATCAACGCGAGCGAGTTGTTCTTCAAGCAATGACTTGGCCGTCGCTTGCGAGCGAGAAAGCTCGGTCAGTCTGGCTAATTGACGTTTTTCTTCTTGTAAATTAATGCTAAGTTCTTTTACTGCAAATTGTTCTTGTTGGTTTTGCAGTTGTACTAATTTTTGTCCTTTGCTGACCAAATCGCCATCTTCAAAGTAAATGCTAGTGACATAATCGTTTTGGGCGCTTTTAATGTAGATAGCCTGATTAGCACGAGCACTGCCAATGGCTTCAATCATAATTGCGTTTTCTTGCGATCTTACCGTGTGGGCAGAGACTTGCGTTGTCATTGCCGAGTAATTGGCTTGCTCGCCCTGTGATGCGGGAAAATACAAATAAACGCTAAAAATTATTAGTAACGAAATAATAAATGGAAATAAGGCTTTACCTGATTGTTTAGAGTGCATTGTTTTCATACCTGAAAATAGATTATAAGTATTGTACGAAATCAGGACAAAAAAAGGCGGTTATGTATCTCATTAATTTGTGCGTTAAGCGTAAAAATAACTGATACTTAGTCATTGCGCATATTTAACAGTAATAATGGGAGTTAATTGATGAGCTTTAAAACATCATGCAAACGCTGTTTAACGCTGAGAAAGTTAGCATTGTGGGCTATTATTATGTTTATATTTTATATGGCGTTTTTTCAGTATGGCTAATATAAATAAACAAATACTAAAATACCGAGCGCAAGGCGCTAAAAATGGAATTGAAATATTAGTGGTCGGCAGCATTGGCTTGATTGTTATCATGCTGTTTAATTTATTACGCCCAGGCGAAATAAGTATTATCGAAATTTTTTTAGTAAGTTTATGTATTGCTGCAATTTTAATTGGCTTTTTTAAAACACAAGAACCTTTTTATAGTATTATTTTAACTGAGCAGCAATTAATATATCAGCATAAGTATGGACAATGGCATTTACACCCAGAGAATTTGCACCATTGTGGTATACCTAAGGTTGATAATGGCATTGATTACCTTGAGCTTAATGCGATTGGTATTAAGTTAAATGATATAGATTCATTCTTGTCTGCTTTAGCTCCAAGAATTGCGGGTAAATTGTTGATAGAGCAGCGACATTTCTTTATGCAAGTTGTTCAGAAAAATTGCAAAAATGGGCATTGCCCATCAGAATGGTTAGTTGAAGATAATAAATATAGGTCAAAAAAAGGAATTGACTATAATGGGCTCATAGCGATGTTTGCTAATAGGGCTAAACATCTTCAGCTTTTAACAGGGTATGACTTACTGTTACCAGCGAGTGTAATAGAAAGTGATATTTGGGAATTTAGCGCAAATTTAAATAAATGGAAGCGCGATCCCTCTCAGTTTATAAAGTCGCAGTGTGAATAATAATATAAGCACTCACTGCGGGATTAGGAATAACGATGAGCCAAGACAGATCTTTCATTAAAAGTGGTCGAAACACCATAATACATAAAAACAGAAAACTAGATTTAGTGATTGTTAATGGTGAGACTCACCCTAAAATTAAAGTAACAGGTAATGGTCTTGAGCCATTTAAAGAAGAACTGCCAAAAAACCGCCGAGATGCAAAAGAGCGTTACCTCGACGTTGTTTATATTACTAGTGCTGATGTATTTAGCGAAGAAAAACAATTGTTGTTTATTCAATCCTTAGATGGCCGCGAATATAAAGTAGATTACAGTAAAGTTGGCACTAAATTATTTGTTCGTATTCATCAAGATAGCTATTTATAATTTATAATGGCATTTTTTTTGCTTAATAGTTTTATTAGATAATTTTAAGACAAAAAGGTGCTGAGTATGAGAGCAATTTCGTTAATACCACTTATGTCATGCTTGCTTTTGGCTGCATGCGGAGGGGGAGGTGGTGCTGATAACAGTGATATAAAAACATCAGTATTTGCAGGTAACGATCTTCAAGTTGTAGAAAAATCAGAGTTTACTATTTCTGCAAAAGGCTCTCCTGCAGATGGTACATTTACTTGGCAGCGTGTAAGTGGCCCTATTATAGATGTGTTTCCGCTTGAAGGGGCTGAACAAACCATTACTGCACCAGATGTAAAGTCTGACAGTGAACTGGTATTAAGAGTTAGCTATCAAACGTCAGATGGCAGTTTAGTGAATGACGACTTGAGTGTTTTCATTGCCTCTAATAATCAGCTTCCTCTTGCTGTTGTTACTCAAGTTGCTCCTGCAAACTTGCCCTCAGTTTATAAGGATACTGTAACCCTTAGTGGTTTAACTTCCACAGACCCCGATGAAAATGGCGAAATTAGCAGTTATTTGTGGCAATTATTGTCAGGGCCGGATTTAACAATTGATAGCTATACCAATCCAACGCTTAGTTTTCCTCATCCATTATTAGAAAATAACACCAACTTAAAATGGCAGCTCACCGTAACAGATGATGAGGGCGGAGTATCTGCATCACAATTTGATATGACCCTTAATAAAACAGCTCAAGTGATTATTGCCGATGCAGGCGCTAATCAAACAGTAGAAGAGTTTGATAAAGTTATTTTAGATGCCACTGCAAGCGAAGCGGCAACTCAATCTTATCAATGTATGTGGCAACAACTTACCGGTAATGCAGAAACCCTGATTGAACCGAAGTCATGTACTGCCAGCTTTTTTGCCTCTGATATTGATTTAAATGCAACGCTTAGCTTTGAAGTACAAGTTATGGACTTAAAAGGGCGCACCGACACAGATACCGTATTTATTGATGTAACACCCAAAGCGCTTGGGTTAATAAATGATACAGGGGTAGGAGAGTGTTATAACAATACTCAGCGAATTAATTGTAATAATGATGAATTTCCAGCTCAAGATGCTGATCTTGGGCGCGATAGTTTTGCCAATCGTTTAGGTAAAGTGGGTAAAGGGAATCTGGCTTTTGATTACACCAAACTTAATGAGTTTGCCGATGAGCTTCTCGATGATGCGCAAAACTTTAGCTGTATTCGTGATAATACTACCGGCCTTGTTTGGGAAGTGAAAAGCCCTTATTCCGGTGTGTTACCAAATACTTCGTTGCGTGATGGACAAAACCGTTATATTTGGCAAGGTACAGTAAATAGCGGCGATGTAAATGGTAGCGCTAATACCACATGCCCGAGCGATACTGATTGTGGATTACAAACCTATATTGATGAAGTTAATGCGCTTGATTTTTGTGGCGGCAGTAACTGGCGTTTACCCACTTATACTGAACTTTTAGGTTTAATTGATTACGGTAAACAAGGGCAAAACGTATTGATAGATACTGCATTTTTCCCTAATACACCATCGACTAACAGTGTAGGGCATTTACGCTACTGGACTTCGCAAACGGCTGTTGATGGTGCCAGTTTATCTCAGGCTTACACTATCGATATGATGGATGGCAATGATTTAGCCTATCCAAAAGATAATGCCGCTTATGTGCGCTTAGTTAGAAATCGTTAAGGTGATTATTATGAAATTAATTAAAGTCTCTATGTTATTAGCCTTAGGATTAAGTCAGTCACTTGCAGCGCAGCAGTGTTATCAGGAAGTCGCGACTAGCGATGATACCGACCGATTTGTGATTAATATTGATGGCACTGTATCAGATACTAAAACAGGGCTAATGTGGCAGCGCTGTAACTATGGTCAAGTTTATAATAGCGAAACAACTAGCTGCGATGGCGATACTCAACCATTAAATTGGCAAGCTTCACTTAAAGGCGCACTTAATGACACCACGGCAAATTATAACGACTGGCAAGTGCCGAGTATTAAAGAGTTAGCTAGTATAGTAGATCACCGTTGTACCGATCCAAGTATTAATGCGGGTATTTTTTTAGCAACGCAGTCGCAAAATTATTGGTCTAATACCTCGGGTATTAGCAATATAAATTCGGCATGGGTTTATCAGTTTGCAAGTGGTTTAAATAGCTTACATGCTAAAACAAGTAACGTATATTTACGCCTAGTACGCTATGAGAAGTAGTTAATTAATATATTAGCGAATCTAAAAATACTCTTTTATTTACGGTTAGCTTTTTTATTTACACTATTTTAATAATAAAGCCTGGTTGTAGTTGTCACCCAGGCTATTTTTTTGCCATTATAGGCCGTGAATTAACGACCAAGGACTATAAAGGTGTATTTAAGCTATTTTGGTTTACAAGAAAAGCCATTCTCAATTTCGCCTAATCCCCACTACTTATTTTTAAGTGAACGCCACAAAGAAGCATTAGCACACCTTACCTATGGACTAGGTGAAGACGGTGGCTTTGTGCTGTTAACTGGTGAAGTGGGGACGGGTAAAACCACCATAACACGTAGTATGTTAGAGCGACTGCCTGAAAATACCCAAGTAGCCATGATCCATAATCCTGCGTTATCAGAACTTGAACTGTTAGCCAGTATTTGCGATGAATTACAAATAACTTACGACGCCAAAAATGCCACGCTGAAAAGTCTAACGGATGTGATTAAAAAGCACCTTGAGTTTAATAATAAAGCGGGGGGGCATACTATTTTAATTATTGATGAAGCACAGCTACTTGCCCCCGATGTGCTTGAACAACTTCGCTTATTAACCAATATCGAAACCGACCATAAAAAGTTATTACAAATAGTATTAGTTGGGCAGCCTGAGTTACAGCTACTTTTAAAGCGTAATGAGTTAAGGCAACTGGCACAGCGTATTACTGCTAGGTATCACTTGTTAGCGCTAACACCAGGGCAAACCATTGCTTATATTCAACATCGGCTACATATTGCAGGTTGTGACAAGAAAATATTTTCAATGGAAGCGATGCAAATGGTGCATCAGCTCACAGGCGGCGTGCCACGATTAATGAATCTGGTGTGTGAACGCGCATTAGTAGGGGCATTTTCTAAACAACAAGAAATTGTTGGCAGTGATATTGTTAAGCAAGCGGCGAGTGAATCTTTACCTATCGACTTTATTGCCACAAATAATAAGGTGAGTAAAACAGGTTCGATTTGGCCCTATAGCGCTGCTGCGTTAATGCTTTTTGGTGCAGGAATTGGCCTGTCATTTATTCTTTAGTTAGGTGATTCATGTCTTATTTATTAGATGCGTTAAAGCAGTCAAAGCACGATACCATGAGCGCAGAGCAATATGACTTGCAAGCGCAACAATTAAAACAACAACATCAGTTGATGACCTATCGTCGAATTAGTTTTTTACTCGCCGGAAGTTTATTGGCGACGGGTATATTGACCAGTGGCTTTTTTGTCGGTAAGTGGCTGCAACAAGAAAATGTAGCCGTAAAAAATGAGGTTGTTCAAAATGACCTTAGTCAAAAAGACTCAGCAGTAGTAGAAAAACCAACAAGCCCAGAGGAAGTACAAAAAACGGTTGCTCAAGCAGTAACAACCCCTCAAGCGCCCCTTGTTACAACTGCGCCTAACAATTCTGTGCCACTGGCAGGGCAATTGGTTTATGTACAAACCCCAACGGGTGTACAGCAAATGTTGCTTACGCCACAAGGGCAATATTTACCTATGAGCGTTAATCAAGCGTCTCAAGGGCAAACGCAAAATTTCTCGGCGCAGAATAACGTTTCATCTAGTTTTCAATCACCGAGCAGCCAACCGCAAAGTGTACCAACTCAGCCAACGAAAAGAACACTCAGTGCCGATGAGTTGAGTAAATACAAAGTGTTAGGTAAACCACTTAATCAAAATGTGCCTGCTCAGCCAGAATCAACCGCTGAACTAGATACGGTTCCAGACACGCTTAAAAATGCGTTTGCGCAAGCCGTTAATGACACAGAAACAACAGCCGACTACGAAGTAACTCAAGGCTCTCGTCATTCATCACGGGTACAACCCGTTGAGCTACTGCCGGATGGCCTACAAAGTATGTTGCCAAGCATTAAATATCAGGCACATATTTATTCGTCGACAGCAGATAAGCGCTGGATAAAACTCAATGGCAGAGAGCTATATGAAGGGGAGTCTATTGGTGCATTGAGGGTGCTAGAAATAGCACCGGATCAGAGCGTACTTGATTTTGATGGCTATGAGTTTAGCTTAAAAGCTCTGCAAGATTGGCCACAGTAGTGGCCAATTAACTAAAGATAGAGTGCTTATAAAAACCCTCTAAATCTATATTATATTCTTTGGGTTTCACTGCTGATTCAAGCGTGTCTTGTGTTCTTTTGCTTGATAAGTCAATATCTTGAACTTCAGTGTAACGCCCATGTTTAGCATTAAAAAACGTTTTTACGACTGGTTTTAATGGTGTTGCAGGATTACTTTGGGTCACCAGCCCCACTTTTTGGCTGGAAAGTTTTACCAGCGTGCCCACTGGGTGAATACCAATGCATTGAATAAACTTATTAAGTAGCACGCCATCAAAGCTATCAGGGCAACCTTGTTTTAATATTTTAAACGCCTTAATTGGCTCCATACCCGCTTTATAAACGCGTTCAGCGGTTAATGCATCATATACATCAACAATAGAGGCCATACGAACATATTGGCTTATTTCATCGCCCTTTTTACCAAAGGGGTAGCCTTTACCATCTAAGCGCTCATGGTGCATACCTGCGATATCAACAGCAATCCCCGTTAATCCTGCGTCTTCTAGTATTTCTTTGCTAAAGCGCGCATGATTTTGCATCACTTTAAATTCTTCGTCACTGTAGCGACCTGGTTTGTTGAGAATCGCGTCAGGTATTTTTATTTTTCCCATATCATGCAATAGGGCACCTGTTGCAAGTTCTTCAATGATTGGTTTTTCAATATTGAGATGTTTTGCAAAAATACTCATTAAAATAGACACATTTATCGAGTGCTCTAATAAATAGGCATCTTTTTGGCGCATTTGCGTAATGCACGCCAGCGCATCTTGATTTCTAAATACGGAGTCAATAAACCCGCTAGCCAGCTCCCTAAAAGGAGCAACATCAACAGTGCGGCCAGATTCTATATCGCCAAATGCTTTGGTTTGTAAGTTTTTTGCTTCATCATAAAGCTTTTTAGCTTTACTCATTTCTTGCTCAGCGCTGTGGGTTATTAACCATGGATCGCGCTTTTTGATTTCGTGCTTAGTAGCAGGCGTTGGTTGTGTTTCAGATTCTTCAGAGGTGAGCACTTTATCAGGATCGATTTCAACCTCTAAAATGCCAGATTTTATTAATTTATCAATTCCACTTTGAGTTTTAACCCAGCCTTGGTTTTTTATTCTAATATTGCCAGTTTGCTTAACAACTTTTTGTACAAACATACCAGGTTTTAGCTGTGTAGTAGGAATGGTTTTCAAAGTGAACTCTAATTAACAAATATGATTAGAGAAAGTAACAAATAAATTCACATTTAGAAATAAAAAAAGGCATCAAATTGATGCCTTTTTAATTAAATGATGACTATTTTCTATTCATCATCTTCAACAAGCGTCATCAACGAGGTGTTACCGCCTGATGCCGTTGTATCGATACTGATTGTTTTTTCAGTAATTAAGCGCTTAATTAGCGTGTCGTAATACTCTGAGCTGATCACTGGTAGTATTGCGCCTTTACGTTGTGCAAGCTGTTGGCTGAAGTAGCCTAAGCGAGAAGAACGTGCAGCAACTACCGCACCCGCTAGGTGAGGGTGTGCCAATATAGCTTGTAACTGGTTTGGTTTAGCTACTTGGAAAACACCTTCAGCAACGCCGGTTGCAATAAACTTATCTCTAAAGGCAACCGCTTCGTCGTAAAATATTTCAGATGCAACAGTAATTACCGTATTACCAGCCGCTAGTGCGGTAATAATAGACAGTGCCCAAAAGTTAAATGAGGTGCTTTTATCTGCGTAACAAACCACACAACCCCGAGCTTCAAGGTGAAGTGTATTCGACTCACCTGTTGGCCCTGGCAATGTTGTATATTTACGCATGTGCTTTTCTAAGCGGTTTAACTGAGCGCGAGCATCGGCAAGTGTTAACGCTAAATCGTCCGCGAGGTCGTCAATAATTTCAACCGTCGCTACTTTCGCTAATAACTGACGTACCGCAGAAACACGATCATTCAGTGGCGTTGCACGCCAGATTTTTTCATCGCGCATAGAGTTAACCATCAGCTTTTCTACTTGCTCATTTGCGCCACTGTAGTGGTGTAAATCAAGCTCATCTGGCGTTAGGTTAGTCATTTGTACGTTATCTGGTGATGCTTTTTCTTTTATTAGGCGTTGTAGGTAGTTTGGTCCACCGGCTTTAGGGCCAGTACCAGAGAGTCCACGGCCACCAAACGGTTGCACGCCAACAATGGCACCAATCATATTACGGTTGATGTATACGTTACCTGCACGCGACATTTTCGCTAAATGTTCACAACGTTCTTCAATGCGAGAATGAATACCCATTGTTAAGCCGTAACCCGTGTTGTTGATTTGGTCGACAACACTATCAAGCTCACTCGATTTAAAGCGGATAACATGCACACACGGGCCAAATACTTCACGTTTCAATACCGATAAGTCTTTAATTTCGTATAAACGTGGTGCAAAGAAAAATGCGCCATTTTCGCTGTTATCAGGAATTTTACACTCATAGTGAAGTGTTGCATTACCCTTGAGGTATTCAACATGGTCGTTGAGTGTTTTAAGCGCTTTTTCATCTATTACTGGGCCTACGTCTGTAGAGAGTAATGATGGGTCGCCAATATGCAACTCAGCAAGTGCGCCTTTAAGCATATCGATAATGCCATCAGCTACGTCTTCTTGAATAAAGAGTACGCGTAATGCTGAACAACGTTGACCTGCACTTTGGAAACCAGAACTGATAACATCATCAACAACTTGCTCAGGAAGCGCTGTTGAGTCAACAATCATACAGTTTTGGCCGCCAGTCTCTGCAATTAAAGGCACCTGAATATCGTTACGTGCTGCTAATGTTTGCGAGATAAGCGTGCCCGTTTCAGTTGAACCTGTAAACATAACAGCTTGAATACGCTCATCAGGAACAATGGTTTTACCTACTTCGCTACCGCGAGCAATGACAGGCTGTACAACGTGCTCAGGTAAACCAACTGATAGCATTAATTCAATGGCACGTAGTGCGATTAAGCTGGTTTGCTCTGCTGGTTTTGCAATAACCGTGTTACCAGTAACTATGGCCGCTGCAACTTGACCCAAGAAAATAGCGAGCGGGAAGTTCCATGGGCTAATACATAAAATAACACCACGGGCTTCAAAGCGCTCATCTTGCGCAAGCTCTTCAGCACGGGCTGCGTAGTAACGACAAAAATCAACGGCTTCACGTACTTCATCAATACCATCTTGTGCTACTTTACCTGCTTCTTTAATACAGATAGCAACAAGCTCATCGTGATGGCGCTCTAAAATATCAGCAACGCGACGTAATAAATTGGCGCGCTCTTTTACCGGTGTTTGTGACCATGATTCAAATGCGGTTTCAGCGTTGGCTAGCAACACTTTCATTTCATCGCTATTTTGTAATTTTATATGGCCAATAATTTCTTTATGGTTTGCAGGGTTTTTAACTGCCAACGCGCCCTCTGGTACTTGGCTTTCATCAATTAAATGCTCTTCAAACCAAGTGTCTAAATTTTCTTTAAACGGGGTGATCACGTTAATATCAGTTAAGTCCATACCTTTTGAATTGGCACGTTCTTCACCGTATAAATCAATTGGCATTTTTATCTGTGTGTTGTATTTATTACGTAAACCTTGCAGTGTTTCAACAGGATCTGGCAATAATGCTTCAACCGGTTGTGTGGTATCTACAATGGCATTTACAAATGACGAGTTAGCGCCGTTTTCTAGTAAACGACGCACAAGATAAGCAAGCAGGTCTTCGTGTTGGCCGACCGGTGCGTATACGCGGCACTGAATTTTTTCTTCATCAACGATTTGGTCAAATAAAGATTCACCCATACCGTGAAGACGTTGGAATTCAAAACCTTGGTTATCACCTTTGGCTACTTCTAAAATAGTCGCTGCGGTGTAGGCGTTGTGTGTTGCAAATTGCGGGTAAAGTACATCACGTGCTTCAAGCATTTTAATCGCACACGCTTTATATGATACATCCGTGGTTGCTTTACGGGTAAACACCGGGAAATAATCTAAACCATCTTGTTGTGTGGTTTTGATTTCTGTATCCCAGTATGCGCCTTTTACTAAACGCACCATCATTTTTCGACCCACACGAGTTGCTAGGTCGGTTAGCCATTCAATAACAAAAATAGCGCGTTTTTGATAAGCCTGAACCGCTAAACCAAAACCTTGCCAATCGCCTAAATCGTCATCGCTAAATACTGCCTCAATAACATCAAGAGAAATATCTAAACGGTCAGCTTCTTCAGCATCAACAGTAAAGCCGATATCGTATTTTTTAGCGGCAAGGGCTAGCTCTTTTAGTTTTGGAACGATTTCTTCCATTACACGCTCTCTATGAGTGAACTCATATCGAGGGTGAATAGCCGATAACTTTACAGAAATACCTGGGCTTTTTATTGGGCCACGGCCATTTGCGGCTTTACCGATAGCATGAATCGCATTCATGTAGCTATCAAAGTAACGCTTGGCGTCTTTCATTGTGCGAGCACCTTCGCCTAGCATATCGTAAGAATATACATAGCCTTTTTGCTCTTTTTCAGCAGCACGCTCAATCGCTTCGTTAATGGTACGACCCATTACGAACTGTTTGCCCATTATCTTCATAGCAAAGTTAACAGACTTACGTATAACTGGCTCGCCTAAACGACCAATGGTTTTTTTGAGTATGCCAAACTGTTGCTCTTTAGTCTTATCGTTATAGTTAACCATTTTACCGGTTACTAATAATCCCCAAGACGAGGCATTAACGAATAAAGAGTCACTACTACCTAAGTGAGAGCTCCAATCGCCGTTTGCTAATTTATCACGTATTAATGTTTCTTGAGTTGCTTTATCAGGAACACGAAGCAGCGCTTCGGCTAAACACATTAATACCACACCTTCTTCACTAGATAGTGAAAATTCATTTAATAGCGCATCAACACCGCTTTGACCATCTTGGTCTTTACGAATGTTTAAAACTATTTGGCGAGCTCTTTCCCATGCACGGCTTCGTGCTTTAACACCGACTTCTGCAAGTGGTAAAATGTGATCAATAACCGCATTTTCATCTATACGGTAGAAGTCACGGATCTTTTGTCTGATCGGACAAGTCGTTGTTAAATCGCCATTGAATAACATAAGCAACCCTCAGGAGTGTTAAGACTTAGGGTAATTATTAATTACCGCTAAATGTTGTTGGTGTAAAGCGTGCATTCTAATTAAAATCCAGCAGAATATGCTGGTTAATTTTGCCGTTTTACGATAATTTACAGGGCATATTATTAACTTATCCATATAAAATACTGATATGACTAATCCGAATAGATTACGCCTGCTTGATCGTATCGATATATCAATTTTAGACGTTTTGCAGCGCAATGGTAGAATTTCAAATGTTAACCTCGCAAAACAAGTGAATTTAAGTCCTAGTCCTTGTTTAGATAGAGTTAAACGTCTGGAGCAAGAAGGCTACATAGAGGGATATTTTGCAAAATTAAGCGAGGAAAAGCTCAATCAAAGCCTAGTGGCGCATGTGCAGGTATCGTTAGTCACCTCAAATACAGCGGTATTTAAAGTGTTTCGCGAACACATTCTTAAAATTAAGCAGGTTGTTGAATGTGATATGGTAGCGGGTGGTTACGACTATTTATTAAAAATTCGCGTCTCTAATATGGACGAATACAGAGAAGTATTAGGTGATTTGGTCGATATTCCAGGGGTGGGTACACACCACACTTACATGGTAATAGAAAAAATCAAACAGGATCCTGGACTGCGTTTAGATATGTAACCTTTGAGTACATTATTGCAGGCATAAAAAAAGC
>NZ_PNCV01000436.1:0-228 GCF_005886925.1 Pseudoalteromonas sp. S3260 | reverse complement strand
TTTGCTAACCCTTTAAATACTGCAGATAAATCTCCAGTCGACTCTCCCAGTTCGCCTAAGTTGCAATATAAGTTGTCAAATACTGTTTCATGCTTTCTCAATGCCTGAGACAATGTATTACCGTTCTGAATATCTTTACTAATGGTTCGAAGCATTGTTGCCAATATAGGTTTAGCTTTTGTTTTAGCTATTATTTCCAAACCTTTATCAACCCTCACTCCTGTGGGT
>NZ_PNCV01000435.1:0-263 GCF_005886925.1 Pseudoalteromonas sp. S3260 | reverse complement strand
CACTGAATGGCGCAGCGCCTTTGAAGGAATGGTTCCCCAGTGCACACAGCCACCGCCTACGGCTTGCTGACGTTCAATGACAGCAACCTTCTTATTGCTTTTCGCAAGATTCATGGCGGTTCCTTCACCGCCAGGACCTGTGCCAATGATAATGGCATCGTACTGATACGATGCCTCTGCTTTAGGTTGCTGTTTTTTGCTTGCTGTTTGCTTTGCCACGGTGACTCCTTAGGGCATTAACAATGAGCCTTAAGCAAGCGGGC
>NZ_PNCV01000434.1:0-200 GCF_005886925.1 Pseudoalteromonas sp. S3260 | reverse complement strand
TCCTGTTTATGTAAAGGGAAGTGACAGGCATAACTATGACCTTGCTCTTTGTCTAACTTAGGCGTAACGACACAGGCTTTCTGTGCGTTCGGACAGCGTGGCCCAAGCCGACACCCTATAGGCAGGTGCTGCAAGGTGGGAATGGTGCCCTTGAGAGCGAACAGCGGCTCTTTATGGCCAAGTGCAACATCATAGTCGGG
>NZ_PNCV01000433.1:0-291 GCF_005886925.1 Pseudoalteromonas sp. S3260 | reverse complement strand
GATTTGTATTCAAAGCGGTGCCAGTATTGGCATTACTTACAGTAAACGCGACTACAGCCATACCGATGAAATCATTCGTGATGCCGATGCCGCCATGTATTATGCCAAACAAACTGGCAAAGGCCGCTTTGAGTTTTATCACCCGCTGCTAGGCTATGGCAACGATCAGCAAGAGCCACATCAACGTCATCATCTAATGGATTTGCACACCCATTTTCGTGCTAGCGACATCGTAAACTTCGACCAGCAGCAACCTCACGCGCAATTACTTGATGCTTATGGCGAGCACCC
>NZ_PNCV01000432.1:0-291 GCF_005886925.1 Pseudoalteromonas sp. S3260 | reverse complement strand
AAAATAAAGTAGTCGACGTCCAGCGCCCACAATACCATGGTCGCTAAAAAGCCTGTCGCTAAGCTAACTAAGGTTTTAATCGCCAAATACGAGTTAATGGACTCAAGAAAACGGTCGATTTGCGCCATTTTCATATCTGGGTCATCTAACGCTAAGTGAATTTTGCGACTAATACTGGGTCCTTCAAATAACATAAACACCACGGTAATGATGATTAAAAACAGGTTAGCCATCACCCCGCCTAGCCCAGTTAACATGTTGGTAGCTACATCAATCATTTTCCCAGGGTCA
>NZ_PNCV01000431.1:0-242 GCF_005886925.1 Pseudoalteromonas sp. S3260 | reverse complement strand
TTTTAACCAGTGAGGATCTACATTTAAACTAAAAACCATTTTCTCCAGGCGTTTTGGAGAGAATTTAGCTGCTTGCAAATAATTCGCTTTAGCAATGGGTGTTTGCTGTGCCGATGCAAAAAAACCGGTTACCAGCACCACCATGGTGAGTATTCTTTTCATAAGCAATTATTAAAAAGGGAAAATACATGATTCACCTTAAAAAAATCACCCACTCATAAAATAAAGGCAATGCTTAATTT
>NZ_PNCV01000430.1:0-347 GCF_005886925.1 Pseudoalteromonas sp. S3260 | reverse complement strand
TGCCATTAAGTTTAGACAAACATAATGATTTGTCATTATAGCGCTTGCTCAACAGCTTGGGTAAGCGTTTCTGACATTGGTTTTGTGCGGCTGTTAAAGCGTTGCACCTGTTGTCTATCCTTTGACACTAAGTACTTGTAAAAATTCCAATTTGGAGAGCTGGTTTGCTCGTTCAAAAATTGAAATACCGGATGAGCATCGTCGCCTCTCACCGGCGTGGGTGCGAGCATAGTGAAGGTCACACCATAATTGATGTAGCACACGTCAGCAGTGTCTTTTTCGTCATCTTCTTCTTGGAAAAAATCGTCAGATGGAAACCCTAACACCACCAAGCCTTGGTCTTTGTA
>NZ_PNCV01000429.1:0-350 GCF_005886925.1 Pseudoalteromonas sp. S3260 | reverse complement strand
ACCGAAATCCCGTAATCTTTCTTCAACACATTGACCACCGTCTCGAAGAACTGGGCTTTCTGCTGCGATAGCTCAAGCTGCTTTTCAAGCTCTTTGATGCGCTGTTCAGGTGTCTGTGGAAGGGCTTCTTTCATGACGTAGCTCCCAGATGTTTTGACATCCCGGGAAGAGCCCCAGTCTTGATGACCATGCTGGCGCAGCCATCGAAGTACTGTGGACCGTCCCTGTATGCCATAGCGGGCCTGAGCCTGTTTATAAGTCATCTCCCCAGCCTCGATCTGCTCGACGACGGCGAGCTTAAAAGCCAAGGTGTAATCGCGCTGGGTACGCTTAACGTGCTGGTTCATCAC
>NZ_PNCV01000043.1:0-90653 GCF_005886925.1 Pseudoalteromonas sp. S3260 | reverse complement strand
AGGTAAGGGGCGTGAGCAGGACGCGGAAGCTTTGCTCGGTTTTTACTTAGCCCACTAGGTTACAAACCTCGCGCCGCGATTAAACCGCCCCTAGTTTGAACAAATTTTAATCCGCAAAGGTCAACAGACCCTAGTTCTGAGGAGCATAGTTTACATGGCTGATTTTTATCAAAATGGCATCATTACAACACTACATAACATTGCCAATAGACCCGTAGACGATTTAGAAAAAGAGTTGCTTAGTTTTAGTAAGCAGCGACCCATGGGGCTTATTTTGCCCTCATTATTTAGTGAGTTAGAAGGCCCCGCGCTACAAAATATTGTTAAAGAGCTGCAAAAAGTACCTTATTTATCACAAATTACCATAGGCTTAGACAGAGCCGACGAAAGCCAATATCGTTATGCACTTAACTTTTTTAAATCGCTCGATCAAAATCATAAAGTGTTGTGGAACGATGGCCCCCGTTTGCAGGCGCTCGATAAAGAGCTTCAAGCCTTAGGTGTGGCGCCACGCGAGCTCGGTAAAGGGCGTAATGTGTGGTATTGCATGGGGTATAAATTAGCCACCGCTGAGGTTGAATCAATCGCCTTGCATGATTGCGATATTTTAACTTATGACCGAGGCTTATTAGCGCGATTAATATACCCTGTTGCACATCCTCGATTTAACTATGAATTTTGTAAAGGCTTTTACCCGCGCACCGCCAATGGAAAAATAAATGGTCGAGTATCGCGTTTACTGGTTACTCCGTTATTGCGCTCGTTTAAAACCATTTTAGGCAGCCGTGATTACCTAGAATACATGGACTCGTTTCGTTACCCATTAGCCGGTGAATTTTCGTTTAGGCGTGATGTATTAAACGATATTCGTATTCCTAGTGACTGGGGGTTAGAAATTGGCGTATTAAGTGAAATGTATCGTAATTACTCCCATAACCGCTTATGCCAAGTTGATATTGCCGACAACTACGATCATAAACATCAGGCGTTATCGCTCGACGACCAAACCGCTGGCCTTTCTAAAATGTCGATTGATATCACAAAAGCACTATTTAGAAAGCTAGCGACTCAGGGGGTTACCTTTACCAGCGAAACCATACGTTCATTAAAAGCGACTTATTACCGCATTGGTTTAGATTTTATTGAAACCTATCACAATGATGCACTAATGAACGGTTTAACCCTTGATATTCACCAAGAAGAAAAAGCCGTTGAAATGTTTGCGCAAAATATCATGAATGCCGGTCAGCACTTTTTAGAAAACCCAATGGAAGCCCCCTTTGTGCCAAGTTGGAACCGTGTGGCCTCGGCAATGCCAGACGTACTTGAGCGTTTAAAAGAAGCCGTTGAGCTAGATAACGAGCAATACAGTTAACATCATTAAACGAGGCGCCTGTGAGTATAGTTAAAGAACAGTTTTTTCAACGAGTTGAACAACATTTATATGCTATTTATCAAGATGTTGAATTACCGATAGCAATAAGCGAATTGACTGAAGAATTGATCACCTTAATTCTAGGTGATAACCCACTTCGCGATCCCACGCCACACACTAACCGCTGGGATGAACAAGATGTTGTGCTAATAGCCTATGGCGATTCGATAATAAACCATGAAGACAGTGAGTTAGCCGTTGGGACTCCCTTAGAAGCCCCGTTAAAAACCTTGCATCGCTTTATAAAAGAGCAGTGCGATCATCAGCTTAATGCACTGCACATTTTACCCTTTTATCCGTATAGCTCAGATGAAGGGTTTGCGGTAATGAACTATGCACACGTTAATGAAGCGCTGGGCGACTGGCAAGACATAAATGCGATTGCCAACGATGTAAAGTTAATGGCTGACTTAGTAATTAATCATTGCTCTAGTCGAAGTATTTGGTTTGAAAACTTTTTAACTGACACACACCCCGGAAAAGATTACTTTAAAACAGCCAGTTTAACTGACGATTTAAGCCAAGTTGTTCGTCCTCGTACGTCGCCACTATTAAATACGGTAGCCACAGCAAGCGGTGAAAAACATGTATGGTGCACATTTAGTCATGATCAAGTGGATTTTGATTTTGAAAATCCCGAGGTGTTAAAAGAGTTTGTCGGCATTATTCGCCACTATTTAGATAACGGTATTCGCCTATTTCGCCTTGATGCCGTGGCATTTTTATGGAAACAACTCAATACCAGTTGTATAAATTTGCCACAAACTCATGAAGTGGTGCGTTTACTGCGAACGCTGATTGAGCATGCTGAGCCCAGTGTGGTGATTATTACCGAAACCAATATTCCTAATCAAGAAAACCTATCGTACTTTGGTAATGCCAACGAAGCCCATGCAATTTATAACTTTGCTTTGCCGCCGTTGTTATTGCACACTTTACTTAGCGGTGATAGTACGGCGCTTAAGCACTGGATGATGAGCATGCCGCCAGCACAAAATGGTACCGCATATTTTAATTTTATAGCCTCTCATGATGGCATTGGTTTGAGGCCAATTGAAGGGTTATTACAACCGAGTGAAGTTGCTTCGTTAGTCAGTACGACCATGCAATTTGGGGGGCGTGTTTCAATGCGCACCAGTCACGATGGCACGCATACCCCCTATGAGCTAAATATTGCTTTGTTTGATGCCTTACAAGGTACGCATAACGGCGCAGATAAATATGGCCTTGAGCGTTTTTTGTGTGCCCATGCCATTATGTTTGCAATGGAAGGCATACCAGGGCTATATATACATAGTTTACTTGGTACAACTAATGACTATGAGCGTTTTGAAAATTCGCAGCACAATCGCGCAATTAATCGTCATCGCTGGCAAGAATCAAAATTGTTAGCGGCAATTGAAGAAAAATACAGCCATCACCACCAGGTGTTTAAGGGAATAAAACAGTTATTAGCAGTGCGTAAAAGGCAAGCAGCATTCCATCCTAATGCCACACAATTTACTTTGCACTTAGGAGAGGGGTTATTTGGATTTTGGCGACAAAGCATTGACCGTCAGCAAAGTATTTTTTGTGTTTATAATATTAGCAGTCAGCCACAAAGCTTAACCTTAGCCGATTTAAACTTAATAAATACTCAGCAATGGGTTGAGCTTATTTCTATAACAGTGCTGGATGAAGAGCTTAAAACTATGCAATTAGCACCGTATCAAACACTCTGGTTATCTAATAGAGCATAAATAACGACGTTTAAAGTAATCAATGTAACTGTAAAGGGGCTTTACAGTTACATTACTCAAGCGCGAGTAGTAAGTTTTCTATAGTAAATTCAACTTTGTCTGGGCGGGTTTTACTAAACTGCGAAAAGTCTATTTCGGCTAGGTTATTCGCATTAATTGCATTATATAAAGGCTTATTTGTATCGTTGAGTGGCTGAAAAATATCATTAGTGCTGTGAAAAAGTGGCCAACGCTTTAAATCAGTATGGTTATCAAATAAGTTTATAATTGCATGAGCCCCCAATAAAACATGACCTCCTATAGATACATCAAGCTCTGAACTAGTATTAGGTGGAACCTCCCAGTTAATACCGCCCACAATAACCTGTGATTGTATGTTTAGCTGTTTTAATGCCCTTTTTGCGCCAAACGCAATCGCGTCATTCGCACACCAAATAATGTTAATTTCAGGGGCTTGCTGCACATACGCCAAGGTTTTTGTAAACCCTTCTTGTTCAGACCAATTGGCAACCTCTTTAGCGGTTAAGGTGACTTGCGGTGTTTGCGTTAAAAAATCCATTAACCCTTGAGTGCGCATAATAGAAGCAGGCGTTGCATAGTCGCCTAATAACGCCAATATATGTGCGCTAGTTGTTGTTTTATAGGTAAACTTTTTATAAAGCTGCTGCATTAATAATTTACCTGCAACGCGATTATTTGGGGTAACACTACCGACTATGTTAGTGCCATTTTCACGTAACATATCAAGTGACGCTGGTGAGGGACGATTTAATAAAAAATAAATGGGAACATTGTTACTGTCTATTTTAGATAGGTACTTACTGGTAACATTTTTTTCGTTTACCAATAACAGGTAATCAGGCTTATCGTTAATGGCCTGCTGGATCAGCTCTTTCATTAAAATATGATTTCGATTGGCGTATTTTATAGTTAATGTCACATCTAAATCTGTGGCAGCATTTTGCATAATTTTAGAAACATGAAACCAAAAATCACCGGTTTTATTGCTATTAGCTTCAGTTGAATTTGAAAAGCCAGGATTGATGAATATGATCTCTAAGGCATTAATACTGTAACTACTGAATAGCAGGCAGGAAAAAGTTATCAGGCGGTGTAATTTAAACAAAGGCATATGTTTCTCTATATATTTTATAAAGCTCGATTTTTATCTTGCTAACTAGCTCCGTGGTGACATCTAAGCGTTATGCTATATAATACCCTAGTAAGTTTACCATGTATGCAGCAATTAATTTTTTTAGGATTTATGAATGAAAGCAGTTTTATTGTTAATAGTATTACTCTTTAGTCAAACAGTTGCCGCTAATGACGTAAGTGATTTAGAAAAGACCATGAAAAATATAGGGCTGGCTTATAAACAAAGTGTTGAAGCAACCCAACTTAAAGAATTTAATGGTGCTATCGATGAATTTATTGGATTGATAGAGCAAGGTAAGAAAGCCAAATTTTATAAAGAAGCTGAGAAGTCGGTGCAAGGGCTCGATAAAGTACTTGTTCAAGCCCAGTTAGCCAAAAAAGTAGCGAATGAGCAGGGACTCGAAGCTGCAAAAAAACCACTTAAAGCTATCGATAATTTACGCAAAAAATATCATAAATTACATGAGCCTCCAGGCTTTTTTGAATTACTGTTTGGAAAATAAGGATTAGCAATGGAAATTTCAGTTTCAATGTTAGAAGGTCAAAAGTTGAGTGCTAAGTTTGGTGAGCATGAAGTTATAAGCGAGCAAAGCATAAACGCTGGTGGTGATGCAGAGCACCCAGAGCCGTTTGACTATTTTTTAGTAAGCATGGTGTTGTGCGCTGGTTTTTATGCGCGTAAATTTTGTCAGCAAAGAGAGATCTCGACTGAAGGGATGACACTGACACAAAATAACGAAAATGTGGATGAAAACGGTAAGAAGCTTTTTTCAATCGAAATTGGCTTGCCAGAAGGTTTCCCCGAAAAATATAAAAAAGCACTTATTGCTGCTGTAAATACATGTACCGTGAAAAAGGTTATTCAGGCAGTGCCTGAGTTTTCTGTTGAAGTAAAGTAAATACCCTTTAACAATAATGCCGAGTATAAACTCGGCATTATTATTTATCCCACTATTTTTTCTTCATACCCTGCACGGCTTTAAATCTAGGGTTGTTTTTACATATCACGAATACTCGCCCTTTGCGCTTTACAATTTGACAACCTGGTCGTTGTTTTGCACTTTTTAATGAACTTAATACTTTCATTTGCTTTCCTTTTTAGCTGTAGAGAGGTTTTTAAAGCGACGATTAAATTGCGCAACGCGGCCATCAGTAGCAAGTGTTTTTTGTTTTCCGGTATAAAATGGGTGTGAGTCAGATGAAACATCAATAGGCACATAGGGATATGTATTACCGTCTATTTCGATAGTGCGATTGGTTTTAATGGTTGAACCAATAATAAAGTAAGAATCAGCTGCAGTATCATGAAAAGCAACCACATGGTAATCAGGGTGAATATTGGGCTTCATTAAACGCCTTTAATGTTATGTGATAGTATATCATTTAATTTAACGTATTTATTTTCCCTTTGCAAATCATTTTAAATAGCCTGACCTTTGGTTAAATAGTCTTTAACGCACCGTAATTGCTGCGTATTTGCACAATCTAGTCAAAAAATAAGCACTTAGATCAAAAGTACTGGCTATTAGTATTTAGGCTGCTATAACTAGTCTCAGCAAAAAAAATAATAAAAATTTAAACACGTAGAATAGAGGTAGTTTATGAGTGACGCTCAGGCACAACAAGACCAAATCGACCAAGGAGTTATGGACACTCTTAGGGAGCGCGATCATAGTGTATTGGCAAAACAAGTTGACTCACTCGCATGTTCTCATAACGATATCATTGAATTGCTTGCTCATTATTTAGCATTAAGCGAACAAGAAGATGATGAGTTATTTGATGACTGGTTTGACTCTCTTTCAAAAGAACAACACACCGTGCTAAAAGTATTTGAAGTATATCGCGGACAGTATGAGCACCAAAACTAACTGTTTGTATTAGGCATATTAATTAGTCATTATGCTAACACTGGCTATACGATTGTAATTTAATGTTAAAAAGGCATTGTTTTTATAGATAAGCGAAATAATTAATTACACTTATTCAATACAATAGTATGTACTTTGCCCCTTGATTATTTTTCAACTAACTAATTGATGTTTAAAGCTTTATAATAAGTTAAACTGCATTTAGTGTTAAAATATTAGTTTCGGCTCGTAGTTGAACTACCATTAATAAGTTGAAATAAGAAAGGGATAATTCAGCATGCAACATTTAAATGAAATACTCAGCAGAAACAACGTCAAAATAATTGGCAAGGGTGATAAAACCTTAGTGTTGGCTCACGGCTTTGGCTGTGACCAAAATATGTGGCGATTTATTATTCCTGCCCTTGAACAACATTTTACTTTAGTGCTGTTTGATTATGTAGGCTCAGGTAACTCTGATGTGGCTAAATATAATAAACAGCGCTACTCAACCCTTGATGGGTATGCCAAAGACGTACTAGAAATATGTGCCGCACTTGAACTTACCGATATTACATTTATAGGCCACTCTGTTAGCGCAACAATTGGTGCACTTGCTGCCATTGAGCAACCAGAGTTATTTGCTCAGCTTGTTATGGTTTGCCCCTCACCGTGTTTTTTAAATTTACCCCCTGATTATTTTGGCGGATTTGAAAAACAAGATTTGCACGAACTACTAAACCTAATGGATAAAAATTACATTGGCTGGGCCAATTACTTAGCGCCTTTGGTTATGGGGAGTTCTCATCCTGATGAATTTATAGCGGAACTATCGGGAAGTTTTTGCTCAACCGATCCCCTTATTGCAAAAACCTTTGCAGAAGCCACGTTTTTATCCGACTACCGTTTTATACTTGAACATATAAAACAGCCTACTTTAATTTTACAAAGTGAAAATGATGCTTTAGCCGCACCTTCTGTGGGGGAGTTTGTAGCGAATGAAATTTCAAATGCAACACTTAAGGTTATTAGTGCGCATGGCCACTGTATACATATGACGCACCCAGAAACAGTCAGCCGTTTAATTTTTGATTTTGTGAGTTAGCCACATGTCACTTAATAAAGTAGATGAAAAACTTGCTGATTATTCCGCAGATCACTTTTTAAATGGTGCATTAGTGACAAATGCAGATAACATTATTGTTTATGCAAATACTTATTTTCAAAAGGAATTAGAGTGGAATACTAATGAGCTTATTGGCAAGTCGGTTGATAAAATTATAACTAAATCATCAAAAATATTTTTACAAAGTTATGTGTTTCCTACCTTACTGCACGAAAAGCAATGCCAAGAAATGCAGTTAATTATGCTCAGCGCCCAAGGCGAGCGTATGGCGGTTACCGTTAATGCTCAGCTTGATGAAAAGAGCTATATATACTGGAGCTTTTTTAACGCGACTCAGCGAGATAAGCTTTACGACGAGCTGATTAAAACACGGGAAAAGTTAGAAGCGCAAACTGAACGCTTACAATCTTTAGCGTCTACCGATGAGTTAACCAATTTATTAAATAGAAGAGAGATGAATTGCCGCAGCGTGCTGTTACTCGAACAGGCTATGCGATTAAAGCAGTCGGTTGCTTTATTAATAATAGATATTGATAATTTTAAAGTCGTTAATGATACCTTTGGGCATTTAGAAGGGGATCGGGTTTTAAAAGAGTTGGGGCAACGTCTTAAACATTTTGGTCGACAAACCGATCTTATTTCTCGTTACGGCGGTGAAGAGTTTTTAATTATGCTGCCAGATACAAATAAAGCAGATACTTTGTCATTTTGCCAAAGGCTGCATTTATTAATTGCTGAAATTAAAGTAGGTAATCGCCCAGTAACCGCCAGTATTGGGGCAAGTTTAAGTCGTGCGAAAACGACGTTTACTGATTTATTTGCCCAAGCCGATAATGCGGTATATGAAGCCAAAGAGCGCGGAAAAAACAGAACCCAATTATACGATAACCCCTAACTAAATAGAGGTAAACTCAACAAGGTATTGAGTTGAGCTTACCCAAAAGACGGCAGTTATAGTTGATATTATTGCTCTACACAGTTGATTTTTGCTAATGGCGATGCCAATACGGTATCGGGGTGCCAAATTCTATCCCATATTTTAGGTAAGTTGTTTAAGTTGGGTCTTTGGCTTATTTTTTCAAAATTACCGACACTGATTGCTGAGCCATCTTTCTGACCGACAACAAAATTAAACACATAAGCACACTCCATGCCCATGCGTAAATCAGAGAGAATAACTTTGTCTTGCTGCTCGCGAACGGAATAAAACCCTTTTGTAAACCACTGCAAGCGTTTAACACCCCATTCATTTTTAATCTCGTTTAGTAAAGAAGGGGTTGTTTGGTATGCATTTAAGGTAACCTCGTTGGCTGTATCAAACACCGATGCATAGCCTTCATAATATTTCCCATCCGACATAACAACCACCCGCCAAAGCAAAGTAGTAAATGGTGCTGGTGTGCTAATGTATTCATTGACTGTGATGCCTCTGTTTTGCAGCGCAGTGTTGACTTTATCGTCAATAACAACTTTAAGAATAAGCGAACAGCATAAATAGAGAGTACTTACCGTGATCGTAATTGCGTTAATTTTGTAGGCGGTCGGGGCGGTTATTTTTGGTATTAAAGTGCTTATAACCCCTACTAAAAGTGGTAACGTGTAGAGGGGATCAATAATAAACATATTTGAAACCGCAAACGGATGCTCTGTAAGTGGCCACATTAATTGCGTACCGTACACAGTGAGTGCATCCAATAGTGCATGGGTTGATAAACATAAAAACACTAACCAAAACCAACGCGTTTTATACGCTTGCATGCCAGTGTGTATTTTTAAAATTAGCCAAACAATTAAGGGGCTAATTAACAAGTGCACAAATAAAGAATGGCTAAAACCGCGATGATAGGTAAATGCCTCTACACTACCGCCATAGGGTAAAAACACATCTAAATCGGGTAAAGTGCCTAAAATAGCGCCCCACGCAACGGCTTTTCTACCTACTTTATTGCCTAGTACCGCGTAGCCTACGGCACTGCCTAATGCGACTTGTGTTAAAGAATCCATACTACCTCATCCAAATAATGCAACTGCAGTGTTTATACTCAGCTTAATCTTAAAACCGTCAATAATGTAAATTATTTCATTAAGTTGCTCTTTAAACTCAATTTAAAAGCGATTTATAAACTTAGTCGCGGTTGTATAAAATCTAAAAATGCTACGATACGGGAAGAAACCGCCCCATTTTTGTAATAAACGCCATAAATAGACTCTCGGCTATTTGGGCTACTCACGCTGTGGGGTAAAACTTCTATTAATCGTTTTTTGGCTAAATCTTCTGCAATCATAAATTGTGAGAGAAGTGCTATGCCTTGATCAGCAATACATAAATGCCTAATGGTTTCGCCGCTGCTAGCTCTTAAATCAAAGTGCAGTGATTGCTCATGCTTCAAGGGCCATTGATTAAGAGTATTGGGCTCACTGAAGCCAATTAGGTTATGGTTTTTAAGATCTGAAACCTGTTGTAACGGTGGCGCATTTTTTAAATAATCAGCGCTTGCGACCAGTTTTAATTTACTTTGGCCTAATTTTCGCGCATGCAGGTTTGAATCTTTTAAGTCTCCAATGCGAATAGCTAAATCTGTTTTGCGCTCAAGTAAATCAATAATATTGTCGTGGGAGGTAATATCGAGCGTGATTTGCGGATATTGCTTTTTAAATTCATTAATTAGTGGCGCTAGTTGATGTAAAACAAAAGGGCTTGCTGCATCTATACGCAAGTGCCCGCTAGGTGCTTGCTTAAGTAGCTTTATTGTTTCTTCCCCTAAGAGCAGAGTGTTTAAAGCCTTTCGCGCATATTCTATGTATATATGTCCTTCCTCGGTCAGTTCTAAACGCCGAGTTGTTCTGTTTAATAATGTGCAGTTTAGCCTGCTTTCAAGGCGAGATAGCGCTCTTGAAACCTTAGCTACATTTAAATCAAGTAAACTAGCCGCACCGGAAAAACTGCCACAATCCACAATGGTAATAAACATTTCTAGATCTTCAGTTTTAGCTTGAACAGGCATAAATTCACTCATTTATATTTGCAAAATAAACAAAAGTATTTTGCCATTTATGCTATTTATTGCAAAGTTGTTTTTACACACACTATGCATCTATTTTAAAAATGAGGATGTATTTATGCCATTGGCTTTATGGGCGCTTACCTTAAGCGCATTTGCAATTGGAACAACCGAGTTTGTTATAGTGGGTTTAGTGCCAACTATTGCAAACGATTTAGGGGTGAGCTTACCATCAGCAGGCTTACTAGTGAGCTTATATGCAGTTGGTGTAGCTATTGGCGCACCGGTACTCACTGCATTAACGGGGCGCTGGAACCGAAAAGTGGTACTTATAAGCCTTATGGGCTTATTTGTTATGGGTAATTTATTAGCTTGGCAAGCGCCGAGTTACGAAACACTAATACTGGCGCGCATACTAACAGGCTTAGCTCACGGTGTATTTTTCTCTATTGGCTCAATGATAGCACCAAGCTTGGTAAGTAAAGACAAAGAGGCGAGCGCTATCGCAATTATGTTTACCGGCCTTAAGGTAGCGCTTGTAACGGGTGTGCCATTAGGAACATGGATTGGCCAGCACTTTGGCTGGCGTGCAACTTTTTTAGTGGTTTCGGCATTAGGTTTAATTGCGCTAATTGGCAGCGCTATTTTAGTACCAAAAAACTTAAAGCAGTCTATTCCGGCGACGTTTAAAGAGCAGCTACAGGTTATTGTTAAGCCGCGCTTATTGCTCGTTTATTTAATGACTATATTAGGCTACGGCGGTACGTTCACCGCGTTTACTTACTTAGCGCCTATATTAGAGCAGCAAACTGGCTTTGCACCATCCGCTATTGGTTTAATAATGCTGGTTTATGGTGTGTCGGTGGCTGTTGGTAATATATGGGGCGGAAAATTAGCCGACAAGCGAGGCCCAATTAGCGCACTGAGTATTATATTTAGCGTGTTAACAATTATTTTATTGGCTTTCACCTTTACTATGGAATCAAAAGTAGCCGCGGTGCTGACTATTTTAATATGGGGGGCATTTGCATTTGGTAATGTACCAGGATTGCAGCTTTATGTAGTAAAACAGGCAAAAAAGCACACTCCTAATGCGGTAGATGTCGCATCGGGCTTAAACATCGCAGCGTTTAATATTGGAATAGCCTTAGGCTCTGTTACAGGGGGGCTTGTAGTCGAGCATATGGAACTAAAAGATACCGCATGGATTGGGGCCGTTGTTTCATTACTGGCTTTAATAGTCACTCGATACAGTGGCAGGCTAGATAAACATAATGTTCAGGCTAAATAAAGCCGAACTCATATAGGTTAGTCTTGAAATAAAAATGAATGGCCTCAGTGTTTATATGAGGTCAAAATTTTAAATCAAAAAAGTAATCGGTGTATTTAGTAAACGCGACGTTTGAATTTTAAACCAATTATTTAATAAGGATAAAGCTATGACACAACGTGTAATTGAAATGCCAGACTTAGGTATGGGTACTTTTCGTTTAGAAGGTAAAACTGCTTATGAATCTGTAAAAATGGCGTTAGAAGTAGGATTTCGTCATATTGATACCGCGCAAATTTATGGTAACGAAGAACAAGTTGGCCAAGCTATTAAAGACAGTAATATCCCCAGAGATGAGTTATTTATTACCACCAAAGTATGGAACAATAAACTCAATAAAAACGACTTTATCACAAGTGTAGAAAAGTCATTAGAAAAGCTGCAAGTTGACTCGGTTGATTTATTGCTAGTTCACTGGCCTGCACCATCAAACAATGAGCCTATGAGCGAATACCTGACTGAGCTACTAAAAGCTAAAAAGTTAGGGTTAACTAAACATATTGGCGTATCAAACTTCACTATTGCGAACTTAAAAGAAGCGATGCAAACGTTAGACTCGCGTGAAATATTTACTAACCAAGTAGAAGTGCATCCTTATTTAACCAACACCAAACTGCGCGCCTTTTGTGCTCAGCATGACATACATGTAACAGCCTATATGCCGTTTGTGGTTGGTAAAGTGTTGAACGATCAAACCATTATAGATATTGCCAATAAACACGATGCAACGCCAGCGCAAGTGGTTATTGCATGGGAAAATGCAAATGGCATGACCACCATTCCATCATCGACCAAGCGTAAAAACTTAGAAGATAACTTTAACGACAAAGTTAAACTTGATGATGAAGACATAGCGCGTATAGATGGCCTTGATTGCAACGACCGCCAAGCAACGCCCGACTTTGCACCGCAGTGGGATCAATAACCAAAGAGCTAAAGCTAAAACAGGTGCAGTAAAGCTGCACCTTTATTTTTTTAAACAAGGAACACCCATGTTAACGGTAATTGCCACACTATCGAGTGAAAATAGCGATGCAGATCGCCTCTTAACCGAGCTCGAAAACTTACAACAGACCTCGCGCCAAGAAGTAGGCTGCTTGCGTTACGAGCTATCAGTTAAAAACGATGCTGAGCAAACCATCTATTTAGTGAGTGAGCAATGGGCGTCTACTGAGCATTTTGAAGCTCATAAAAACGCACCACACTTTAAAGCCTTTGGTGATGCAGTAGGTACATTTATTACCTCTACCAATATTGATGTATATAAAACCATTGGTTAACAGCACAAAGCTAATAGCCAAGTAGGATCTGTAACCTTTACTTAATCGATAAATCGTATTTTAAAATAAGGGCATCAATATAGCGGCTACGTAATGTGAGTTGCTTTTCGTGATCGGCGCCATGGCTGAGGGCTTTATTTAAAAGCTTCATGGCGGGGTGAATACGGGCGCGCTCATCCTTATCTAAACTGGCTTTACTGCGCAGTTCGGTTATATCGTCCACTAATAATCTGCCAATATCCACAGCCACAATTTCATCAATTAAGCCATTTTGGGTGAGCACCCCATATTTGCTGCATAAAAACTGTTGCCACACTTGCTGTAAATGTTCTTCTATTTCACAGCCAAACAATTCTTCGTTAAATATAAAGCCTTGCTGTGCAAGCTTAGCTAAGCATTGGGTATAGTACTGAGCAAAAAAATTAAACGCCTGATTAGATGACTCAATTTTTTGCTTTATAACTCCTTGACCCCAGTTTACGCAGCCACGGGGATAGTAATCGTCGTATTCTTCACATTCATACAAGCCTGAATAAGAGCTGCAACTCATCTGGTTTTTAATGCAATAACTGGGTTTAGGGAAAATGCTTTGCGCTTGCCAATCTTCAAGAGTTTCAGTGTCTATGTTGAGTGCTTGGCATAACTCATCAGTGTGATAAAAGTGAGTGCTTAAATAGTCAGATAAACGCATAGTGGCTCGCTTAATAGTAAAAAACAAAATACTGTTTATTTATACAGTTGTTTATTTTGTATCATCAAACTCAATAACACAAGCCATTTTATAATTAAATACTGGCTATCACTGCAAATAGCGCGGTAAATATGGTACAAATAGGCCAAGTATTAATAACAATGATTTTTTTATGCGCACCCTAGAACAAATTAAACAAGCAAGCCTTATTACTGCAATTAAAACACCTTACTTAGCCAATGGTGAGATCGATCTTGCAAAGTATGATGAACTCGTTGAAATACAAATTGCAGCGGGTGTTGACGGCATAGTTGTTGGTGGCACCACCGGTGAAGGCCAGTTAATGAACTGGGAAGAGCACTTAATGCTAATTGCGCACAGTGCCAATAAATTTGGTGATAAATTACTGATTATAGGCAACACCGGCAGTAATAATACGCGCGAAGCAATTAAGGCAACTAAATATGGTTTTGCCAGCGGCATGCATGCCTCATTGCAAATTAACCCTTACTACGGGCGCACATCAATTGCTGGTGTTAAAGAGCACTTTAAACGTGTGCTTGATATTGGTCCGGCGTTTATTTACAACGTAGCAGGGCGCACAGGTCAAGACCTCACCCCTGATATTATTGAACCACTAGCACAGCATGAGCACTTTATTGGTGTTAAAGAATGTGGTGGCAATGAGCGTATAGCGCACTATGAACAACAAGGTATTGCGTGTTGGTCTGGTAATGATGACGAAGCACACGATGCACGCCATATCCATAAAGCACATGGCGTTATTTCAGTTACGTCTAACCTGATCCCAGGGTTGTTCCGTCAATTAATGGATAGCAAAAATGATGCGCTTAATAACTCATTACAACCATTAATGAACTGGCTGTTTTGCGAGCCAAACCCAATTGCGATTAACACCGCGATGATCATGACCGGCGCGGTTAACCCAGTGTTTAGAATGCCTTACGTGCCGCTCAACGATGAGCAACAGCAACAAGGTGAAACGCTGATTAATCAGCTTAATGAGCAAGATTTTGTCGGTAGTCGAGCGCAGTGTGTGGATATTAGTAAGGTTTTGATTTTATCTTAAACTGTTAGACTATTTATTAAATACTAAATTTTCAAAGCAGCCTACTGTGAACACAGAGGCTGCTTTTTATATCACTGCCAATAGTAGTTGAGTTTAAGCTGCCACATAGCGGAATTAGCATGAGTGACCGCTAATCGAATATCAATATCTTGGCTAATAGGCACTGCCAGTTCTAGTTTGGTTTGCGCTGGGTTTTTAGCATTTAAGAATGACTTTTCATAGGATGCTCTGAGCTTATATCCCACCTATCTCACTTTGGCTATTTTTTACTAAAATACTTAGCACACTAAAAAAGGCCAGTTCCAGATTCAATAGGAATATTTGACATATTGAACTGCTTAACAACATTATTTTCATCGAATAACATTACTAGCTCACTACGTGTGCCTTCTGATTTTGTACTAGCTAAACCATAGGCAAATAAGATAGAGCCAACTGTTTCAACCGTAAATGCTGAAGTATTATCATAACGATACTTCCATATTGATAGTCCACCATCTGTATAGCTCGTCTTATACGGGCTTCCAAATTCTATACGTATTTCTTGCTGAGTTGTTTTACCTTTTATTATTTTTGCACTGGCATCTACTTCTGTTAAATCTTCCATTGACGGGTTACCGCTATTTGCACAACCACTTACCGTAATGATTGAACAAAGGATTAAACCCCAAGCGAGTATTTTTTCACTATATAACTCAATTTATTTAAATTTCTAGTCAAAAACTAACATAGGCATACCTACCCAAATTGTAAATCAAAATTTTAATCCTTAATCAAGTACAAAAGCCTTCTATTGATTAACTTTATTTAGAATAGCCATTGTAGGAAATAGCTAATAACCCCGCATTTTATAAATTAGTGGTTTCTGGTGTTTAAAACTAACTGTTTAAGTGAATTTGCTGTATAATTTGCGACCCTTGATAATGTGGCCGCAGGTTATACAGCAATGAATTTTAAATCTTTTAGTTTTGCCCCTGAACTAATTCAGGCGTTAGACGAACTTAATTACCACACCCTTACGCCCATTCAGCGCGCAGCTATTCCGGCTGTTCGTAAAGGTAAAGACGTTTTAGCGAGTGCTCAAACCGGCACAGGTAAAACCGCTGCCTTTGCACTCCCTATTATCCAAAAGTTATTTGAGTCAGATAGCAGTACTACGAATGCGCCAAGCGCCTTAGTCCTTGCGCCTACGCGTGAGCTTGCAGAGCAAATAGCGAATAACTTTAAAGACTTTGCTAAGTACACTCAGTTAAAAGTAGTGAGCTTATTTGGTGGTGTTAATACCGCAGGACAAGAAATTGCACTTAAAGAAGGTGTGGATATTGTAGTAGCAACACCAGGGCGTTTACTTGATCATATTCGTTTAGGTAACTTAAGCCTTGCTCAAGTAAAACATTTAGTCCTTGATGAAGCTGACCGTATGCTTGATATGGGCTTTATTAATGATATGCAAAGCGTAATAAAAAGCTGTGCAGATGAGCGTCAAATCTTATTGTTTTCAGCTACTTTCCCAGCAGCAATTAAACAGTTTGCCTCTAAAGTGTTAAAGCAGCCTGAAATTGTCCGTGTTGATCAAACTAACAGCACCGCAAGCACAGTACAACACGTGGTTTACCCAGTAGAAGAGCGCCGTAAGCAAGAGTTGCTTTCTGAGCTGATTGGTAAGAAAAACTGGCAGCAAGTGCTGGTGTTTGTAAACATGAAAGAAACCGCAGATGAGTTAGTGACTGAACTTAACCTAGACGGTATCCCAGCGGCAGTATGTCATGGCGATAAATCGCAAGGTAACCGTCGTCGTGCGTTGCGTGAATTTAAAGAAGGCAAAGTACGCGTGCTAGTTGCAACAGAAGTGGCAGCCCGTGGTATTGATATTGACGGTTTACCGCGCGTTATTAATATTGATTTACCTTGGCTTGCTGAAGATTACGTACACCGTATTGGCCGTACCGGTCGTGCTGGTAACCAAGGACAAGCAATTTCGTTTGTTAGCCGCGAAGAAGAAAACATGTTGTTTGAAATTGAAACCTTAATTGGTCAAAAAATTAAACGTGTTTACTTAGAAGGTTACGAAGTAAGTAATCGTGAAGTACTGATTGATAAAATTGGTAAAAAGCCAGCGCATTTACGCCGCACCCGTGCTAATAAGCCATCAGGCCAGGCTACCGGTGAAGCGAGAGCGAAAAACCGTTCGCGAATTTCTAATGTACGTAAAAGCTTAAAAGGCGAAAAGCTGTCACTTAAAAAGTAAGACAGCTAAGCCATTAAAAAAACCTGAGTTTACTCAGGTTTTTTTGTGCCTAATACATTATCGATAATAGCAGCGTACGCATAAGCAGCCGCTTCATCGTTTTGATTAGCAATAACCGACAAACCTACCGGTAAGTGGCTTACTTTGCCAACCGGTAAAGTAATATGGGTCGTCCCTGCAATGGCAGGCAATGAACTGCTACTGCCTTTAAAGTTATCGCCGTTAATTAAATCGGTTTTCCAAGCCGGTGAAATGGTGGGCGCAATTACAATATCTAGCTTATTATTGCGGTATAAATTGCTAATAGCGCGCTTTGCAAGTGCGCGATATCGCGCTTTGGTGCTTTTGTATTGTTGTTTTTCACTCAAATCAACCGCGTTAGCTTGTTGTAAAATATCTTGCTCAAAGTAGGGCATTTCCTGCTGTTTATTTGCGATATTAAATGCGATTAACTCGTCTAAACTTTTTACCGTTACCTGCGTTGGTGTTTGGCTTAAATAGTGGTTAATTTCGGCTTTAAAGTCGTAAAGTAGGATGGCGTATTCATCAACGTAAAGTGTGCTTAAATCATTTTTTACTTCAACATTGACTAGCGTATGACCTGCGTCTTTTAATGTTTGTAACTGCTTAGCGTAAAGCTTTTGTGTTGCCACAGTAAACTTATTGGCAGGTAACGCGCCTATCCTCAGTGATGGCTTAGGCGCTATGCCATCAAGCGTTCTATTTACGTTGAGTGTTGATACATCATTAGGGTCTTCACCTTGAATGACTGATAATACCGCGAGTGCATCTTTCAAAGAATGCGCCATTGGACCTACCGAATCTTGGCTACTAGAAAGGGGGATCACGCCTGCGCGCGAAACTTGTCCCATACTGGGTTTAATGGCGTACACCCCATTAACCGAAGCAGGGCAGGTAATCGAACCGTCGGTTTCTGTGCCCAGCGCAATAGGTGCAAAATTTAAAGCAACCGCCACGGCAGAGCCCGAGCTTGAACCGCACGGATTACGAGTTACATCATGGGCGTTATGGGTTTGCCCGCCAATGGCACTCCAGCCAGATGACGAATATGATGAGCGAAAATTAGCCCATTCACTTAAGTTCGCTTTGCCTAAAATAATAGCGCCTGATTGGCGTAATTGTTTAACCACAAAGGCATCTTTATCGGTAACGTTATTTTTAAGTGCCAGTGAACCTGCTGTGGTGGGTAATGTACCTGTTGTTTCAATGTTATCTTTTAGTAATACCGCAATACCATGTAAAGGGCCTGCCCATTTTCCGGCTTTAAACAGTGCATCGAGTTGTTTGGCTTGTTCAATTGCAGTGGGCTCAATACTAATTACCGCATTATATTCAGGATTGAGAGCGTTTATTCTATCGATATAAGTGCGGGTAAGCTGCTCAGCCGTGGTGCTATTATTTTTATAGGCACTGTGAATGTCACTAATGGTTTTAAGCTCTGTATTGTTAGCCGCTGCGTGTAAGTTAGTTATTGTACAAACACATAAGGTTAAAAGTAGCCGTTTTATACTCATTGTTATTATCTATTTTATGGAAACACAGGTTATTTTTAGCACAAAAAAACCTCACATTGTGAGGTTTTTCGATAAAGGTCGATTAAATCGAGTTAGGCGTTTTCTAGCATCGATAACGCAACCGCCTCTGCGGCTTTAATACCATCAATACCCGCTGATAAAATACCGCCTGCATAACCTGCGCCTTCACCTGCAGGGTAAAGCCCTTTAGTATTAATACTTTGGAAGGTTTTATCGCGCTTGATACTTATTGGTGATGAAGTACGCGTTTCTACCCCAGTGAGTAAGCCATCATTAGTTGAAAAACCACGAATTTGCTTGTTAAAAGCAGGAATTGCTTCACGCAAGGCTTCAATCGCAAAAGGAGGTAATACGTTGCTTAAATCAGTCAGTTTTATACCTGGCGTATACGAAGGCTGTACATCCCCTAAATTAGCCGACGATTTACCTTTTAAAAAGTCGCCAATAAGCTGTGCTGGGGCATCGTAGTTTTTACCACCCAGCTCATAGGCTTGCTCTTCTAGTTTACGCTGTAAATCAATGCCGGCTAGGGGATGCCCAGGGAAGTCTTTTTCTGGCGAAATACCCACTACAATAGCACTGTTCGCATTTCGCTCACTACGAGAATATTGGCTCATACCGTTGGTAACCACTCGGCCTTCTTCAGATGTTGCGGCAACTACAGTGCCGCCAGGGCACATACAAAAACTGTATACGGTTCGGCCATTATTACAATGGTGTACCAATTTGTAATCGGCAGAGCCCAAAATAGGGTTACCCGCATTATCGCCAAAGCGGCATTCATCAATCATTGATTGTTTATGTTCTATTCTAAAGCCTACTGAAAAGGGTTTTGCTTCAACATAGATGCCTTTATCGTGGATCATTTTAAACGTATCGCGGGCACTGTGACCAACCGCTAAAACCACATGGCGAGTTTCAAGCTTTTCACCACTAGAAAGTGTAAGCCCAGTCACTTGGCCGTTGTCTAAATGGATATCGTCAACGCGGGTGCTAAAACGAATTTCTCCACCAAGTTCTATAATTCGGGCGCGCATTTTTTCAATCATGGTTACCAGTTTAAAGGTACCAATATGCGGCTTACTCACGTATAAAATTTCTTCAGGAGCACCAGCCTCTACAAACTCAGTAATGACTTTACGACCATAATGTTTAGGATCTTTTACTTGGCTGTAGAGCTTACCGTCTGAGAACGTGCCTGCACCACCTTCACCAAACTGTACGTTTGATTCTGTATTAAGTGCCTTTTTACGCCAAAAGCCAAAGGTGTCTTTGGTGCGTTCACGTACCTCTTTACCGCGCTCTAAAATAATTGGTTTAAAGCCCATTTGTGCCAGCACTAAACCGGCAAATAAACCACATGGGCCAAAGCCAATTACTACAGGGCGCTCTTTAATGCTGCTATTAGCGTGTGCTACAAATTTGTAGTTGGTGTCAGGGGAGACTTTAACGTGTTGGTCTTTTTCAAACGAGGTTAACAGGTGTGCTTCGTTGTCTACCTCAACATCAAGCGTGTAAATCAGTAAAATGGCGCTTTTTTTACGTGCATCGTAACCGCGTTTAAACACATTGTAGCTGTGTAGCTGCTCTGGGCTTATATTTAATTTATTGATGATGGCTTGGCCAATAGCATTTTCGTCATGGTCAAGCGGCAGCTTTATTTCGGTTAAACGTATCATTAATATCTCTTTTGGTGTCATAGCGGAAAGTAAATACCGCTCACAATAAGGGGAGTGCACAAAGCGCTGATTTATAAGCGCCATATGTTACGTTAAATTGCCCACTTTTGGCACTTATTTATTGTGTTTTGGTAAGGGTTGGGTATGATCCGCAGCTGTTATTGTGAAACATTAGGTATTAAACCATTATGGCGTTTGTAGTCACCGAAAACTGTATAAAATGTAAGTACACTGATTGCGTATCAGTATGCCCTGCAGATGCATTTTTTGAAGGTCCTAATTTTTTGGCTATTAGTCCTATTGACTGTATTGACTGTGGTTTATGCGTACCTGAGTGTGCCGCTAATGCTATTTTTCAAGAAGATGAGTTACCTGAATCGCAAAAAGAGTTTACCCAATTAAATGCGGAGCTAGCAGAAATATGGCCACGCATCACCCAAGTTAAACCCGCCCCGGAAGATGCCGATAGCTGGAATGGTGTGGCTAATAAATTAAAACTTCTCGACACATAATCATTTCACTTTGTTGTGCATTAGTTTTTTGTTAATTTTATTGCAAATGATAGCGCGCAACTATTAACAAATGTACCTGTATAATTTACACTCCAGAGCAAAATTTACTTTTAACAAGTAAATAAAGCTAAATGGATGTTTATGCAGTACTTTATACCTATAAAAATAACAACATTGCTGTGTTTTATCAGCTTCAGCCTCGGTTTAACTCTCAGCCCTAATGCACTTGCCGATAAGCTTAATTATCAACTCGCGCACATTAATAAAAATATTGATGTAGATGGCGTGCTTAACGAGCCACATTGGCAACAAGCAACACATGTTGCGGTAAATTATCAAGATGAGCCGAATGAAAAAGGCACACCGCCAGTAAAAACCGATGCATACCTTTATGACGATGGTCATAATTTATATGTGGCGTTTGTAGCTTATGACCCCGATCCGAGTAAAATTCGCGCGGCGCTTCGTGACAGAGATACCCTCTGGCAAGATGATACTGTCGGTTTGGTGATTGATACCTTTAACGATGAACGTACAGGCTATGAGTTTTATGTAAACCCACTGGGCGCTCAAGGTGACCTTCGCATGACGGATACCGATGAATGGGTGTCAGATTTATCGTGGGATGCCATTTGGGACAGTGCCGGTACCGTAAACGAGCAAGGTTACGTAGTTGAAATGCGTATTCCGTTTAAAGCGCTGCGATTTGCGCAAAATAAAGATCAATCTACCTGGGGTTTTGCTGTAATGCGAAACTATCAGCGTGATGTGTTGTATCAATTATCAAGCACAGGCTTTGACCGTGATATTAAATGTAGTTTATGTCAGTTTGATAAAATAAGCGGATTTAATAATTTAGCACCGAGTAAAAACCTGCAATTAACGCCAACCTTAACCGCATTAAGAAACGATCAAAAAACACAAGTACCTGGTGCGTGGGATAATGGCGATGTAGACACTGAGATAGGGCTTGACCTTCGTTGGGGGGTTACCAAAGATGCGGTAATTAATGCCACAATAAACCCAGACTTTTCTCAGGTAGAAACCGATTCGTTAGAGCTGGATGTAAACACCACTTATTCTATTTATTACGCTGAAAAACGTCCGTTCTTCTTAGATGGCGCGTCTTATTTTAAAAGTAATTTATTTGAGCTGCTGTATACCCGTACCATAGCTGAGCCAAATATTGGCGCCAAGCTGACCGGTAAAACCGACAGTCACAGTTATGCGCTGATGTTTGCAGATGACGATAACAGTAATATTTTATTGCCAAGTAACCAAGGCTCGGGCTTTGCCAACTTAAATGATAAAACCAAAGCGGCGGTGGCACGTTATCAATATGATATTGGCCAACAAGGTACTATTGGTGTCACTTCTACACATAGAGAAAGTAGTGACTACCATAATACGGTGCTATCGGTTGATGGAAGCTATTGGTTTAATCAGTCAGATACGCTTAATTATCAAATCGCGAATGCTGATACCAATAACTCGCCGTTTTTAGTTGATAACTACAATTTAGCAGACTCTCAGTCGGATATGGCGTATGCATTAAAGCTGACACGCGATAAGCGTGATTATAAGCTCTACGCGACCTATGACAATATTGGTGAGGATTACCGGACCGATTTAGGTTATCAAGAAAAGGTAGACTATGAAAAAGTAGGTTTTGGTGGCGGACAAACTTGGTATGGTGATGAACATGATATGCTAACAACCTGGTCATACACCGCCGATTGGGATAAAACCTGGGCGCAAAATGGCGAGTTACTTGAAGAAGAATACGAAGGTTACATGACCTTTCAAGGTCAAAAGCAGTCTGTATTTGAGCTGGGTTTGTTAAATCGCTATGAAAATTATAACGGCAAGTTTTATAACCAAAATATTGGTTATTTTTATACGGCTTTTAGACCGTCAAAAGATCTGAGATTATCGTTATATGCCGAATATGCAAGCCGTATAGATTACACTAATGAGCAGCTAGGCGATGTTTTAACCACACAATCGCAGGCTGTTTGGGATATTAATAACCATTGGCAGGTCGATGTTAGGCATAATTATAGCCATTTAGATGATTACCAAGGGCGACGTGTTTTTACCGCAAACCTTATTGATTTTAGGCTTTATTATAAGTTTAGTATGCGCGCTATGCTTAAGCTGATTTTACAGTTTGAAGATATAGACAGAGATGAGGATGCTTACTTTTATCAGGTTAGCGAAATCAACAAAGATTACGGTAGTCAGCTGGTGTACTCATACAAAATTAACGCACAAACGCTATTTTATTTAGGTTATTCAGATAAAGGTTATCAGGATGACTCGTTAAAAAGCATTGAGCGAGACCAACGTACTTTCTTTACTAAAGTCAGTTATGCGTGGCAGTTATAACGCTATAAATAATATAAAAGTAAGATTTTGCTAGGCAATAAAAAAACACGCTAACCAGTAGCGTGTTTTTTTGTATTTACTAAATGGTAAACCTAGTTATTACAAGTCAAATGTACGTGAGATAGCAAGTACAATTCGCTCATCTGCATAATCGTAGTCTAGGCTGGTATTTTCAGCTGCTACTTCAATACCAAATCCTTCATAGCTTGTTTGGTATGCTAAGCGATAATGATGATACGATTTATCGCCCTTAGCTTCATCCCATTGGAACTTATTGCCATCGAGTGAGTTTGAAATATCAAAGCTGGCACGAATCGCATGATTTGGCGCAAGCTCGTAAGTGTGCGCAATCATAGAAATCACATGGCCAGTATCGTAGCCAAAGTAATCCCAGCTGTACCAAAAGTTAAGCTCTGTTTGGCCGTAGTCACTGGTGTAACCAAATTTAGTATACGCTTCGGCGTAGTTACCATCGCTGTTATTACCTTGGTAAGTGTAATAAGCAATACCGTAATCCAGGCTTACTTGTTCGTTTAACTGAATGTATCGGCCTACATAAGCATCTAGTTCAAAGTCGGTGTCATCACCAAAATCTACGTTTGATGCCCATACACCGGCATAAACACCGTTATCATACGCGTAGTCAAGGCTTGCTTGCAGTGCCGGATCGTTATCTGTTTGTGATACACCATTAAAGGTGTAATCAGATGCAGCCGTAATCGTTGTTGACCAGTTAGCCGCTGCCGTTGTTGATAAAACGGTGAACGGTAAAGCGATAAAAAGTTGTTTTAATTTATTGTTCATGTGTTTTACTAGCTGATAGTTTCTATTTTTGTGTAATCAATTTTATTCGCTTTAGGCGATCCTTCGATATTGCTGACCGTTTTAAGTTTGCTGTAGGCAATAAAACCAAGGCAAATAAAGAATAACCCTATAACTAAAGCACCCACCCATTGAATTTGCAAAAACTCAAGCTTAAATAGCAATGTTAGTAGCGACAAAGCGACAACGTTCATGGCAATATATTTAAATTTACCAAAGCGTTTTACGGTTAGGTTTAAATTATCTGTGTATAAACGAATCAGTGAATCGAGCGAGTTAATAACAAATACGATACCTACAAACACCATAGCAAAGTTTTTGATTCCCTCGGTTGGAATACCGGCTTCATGGTAGTGATATAACACACTAAACCAGATAGCGATTGGAATCGATGGGAAAATCAGCATAGCACCAAGGACTTGATAGGTTTTTAAACCGCCCACAAAACGCGATGTAAATTGACCAATCATAATGCTCCACGCAAACCACCAAAATAAGTAAAACTCATGGTAATCATTCAGTGGTAATACAAACTCATTGATGTTGGCAAAGTAATTACCAATTAATCCAATGTTTTTAGTAAATGCAGAGAGTTCACTGTCGCCAAATAAGAAGGCATCAGCCCACATAAAGCCAATTAGGGCTATAAACAACCAAGTAGTTGCAATACTTAAAAAGCGTACATATTTAATATCGGTACTTGAATACACCGCAAAACAAATAGCGGCAAGCACGATTAAGTAAAACTCAGGAATAACATTTGAGCCGTCTCCGAGTTCAGGTAAATACCACGGTAGGTTGCTCAATAGTAAGTAAGCGGTAAACGCACAAGTACCAATGATAACTACGTTGTTTAAAAATTTAACCCATGGAATTTCAAAAAATTTTACTTTGGGTTCTATTACACAGAAATAAAAGCACGTAAGAAAATAAAATCCCCAAATTAAAAATCCCCAATAACCAAACTCAATAGAGAGAGGGTTGGCAAATGCATATTCTGGGCTTGCTTTTATGTCTGCATAACCGGCAAATTCGGTTAAAGGAAACATAATGAGGCCAACGTCTAGGCCCGAGGTAAACAGGATTGCTATAAAGGTGAATGTTCTCACTGGTGTGACGCCTACTACGCGTACATTGCCCCATTTAATTAAAATAGCAACAATCGCAAGTAAGGTGAAAATAATGCCAGCATTAAGCCAAATAGTCATTATCGCCCTCCCAGAATGAATAAAAGTAACACATATATACTCCGTTTTTTATTGTGCTTGCATTAACACAGGCATAACCTATTTATGCTTGTGAGCCACTGCAAGGCGCATAAAGGCACTCCTTAAAGCATTTTGCTTAAAGGAGTGGCCTTTATGGCAGGCTAAATTAAAGGGTTTTATTTCGTTGTGTAGTTTGCCAATCAGTGGCATTCACAACATCAACTCCTGTATGAGCTAAGGGCTTATTTCCTAAAATAATATCAGCGGCTTTTTCGGCAACCATAATGGTAGGCGCATTTAAATTACCGTTAGGTATTGTTGGAAAAATTGACGAGTCAACCACACGCAAGCTTTGCATGCCATGCACTTGAGTGTTTGAATTAACCACCGCCATGGCGTCTTCACCCATTTTACAAGAGCAAGAAGGGTGGTAAGCACTTTCTACTGCTTGGCGCACAAAGGCATCAATTTGCTCATCAGTTTGAACTTGTTGCCCTGGTTGAATTTCTTCACCACGGAAATTGTCAAAGGCAGGTTGTTCAATGATTTCACGCGTTAAACGTACGCACGCTCTAAAGCCTTCAATGTCGTCTTGATGCTCAAGATAATTAAACACAATTTTTGGTGGTTGTGTTGGATCAGCTGATGCAATGGTGACACTGCCACGACTTTTAGGTTTGTTATGACCTACATGCACTTGAAAACCATGCCCTGCAAAAGCACTGCGTCCATCGTAACGCATTGCTGCCGGTAAAAAGTGATACTGAATATCTGGCCATTCAACACCGGGTTTTGAGCGAATAAACGCACATGATTCAAAGTGATTAGTTGAGCCTAAACCTTTACGGGTAAGCAGCCATTTTGCACCAATCAAGCCTTTTGAAAACAAGCCTAATTTACCGTTTAAAGTAATGGGTTGTTTACACTTATATTGAAAGTAAAACTCGAGATGATCTTGCAAGTTTTGACCAACACCTGGTAGGTGATGTTTTACTTCAACACCTGCTTTTTCAAGTATTTGTGTATCACCAATACCGGACAGTTGTAACAGGTGAGGTGAACCGATAGAGCCCGCACTTAAAATAACCTCTTTATTTGCTTTGGCTGTTTTAACTGTGCCATTGAGCTTGTATTCAATACCGGTTGCTTTTTTACCGTCTAAAATAACGCGCTGCGCAAGTGCACCGGTTACAATTGTTAAATTACTGCGATGCTTAATCGGATCTAAATATTCACGAGAGGCTGAGCTGCGCACACCGTTTTTAACGGTCATGTGCATAGGGCCAAAGCCTTCTTGTTGAGCACTATTATAATCAGCTGTAGTGGCATAACCCGCTTGAGCACCAGCATCAATAAAGGCGCTATACAAAGGGTTTTCCATGTTATTACCGTTATTAACGCCAAGGGGGCCTTTTCCACCACGATGGCTGTTTTCACCTAGGTAAAAACTTTCTGCTTTTTTAAAATACGGTAAACAGGCTTGATAATCCCAGCCATTAGCGCCATGTTGCTGCCATTCATCAAAATCTTTCGCATGACCACGTACATACACCATGCCATTAATAGATGATGAGCCGCCAAGCACTTTACCGCGTGGGCAGTGCATTTCACGGTTATCTAAGTACTTTTCTGGCTGCGTATGAAATTGCCACGCATACTTATCGGTATTCATTGGAATCGACAGAGCAGTGGGCATTTTAATAAAGATGCTTTTATCGCTGCCGCCGGTTTCAAGTAACAATACTTTGTTACTTGAATCTTCAGACAAGCGATTTGCTAACACACAGCCTGCAGAGCCTGCGCCTACAATAATATAATCAAAAGAGTGGTTCATAATGATTCCTTAAAATGGGCTTTCTATGTCAGCCATACCAACATAAACAGACTTAGTTTGCGTGTAATGATCAAGCGTTTGTATGCCGTTTTCGCGGCCGATACCTGATTGCTTATAGCCACCTACAGGCATTTCTGCCGGCGAGTTACCGTAAGCATTGATCCAACAAATACCGGCTTGTAGCTGATGAATAACGCGATGAGCACGTTTAATATCGCTGGTGAAAACGCCTGCAGCTAAACCTAAGTGAGTGCCGTTAGCACGTGCAATTACATCATCTTCGTCATCAAATACTAAAACGCTCATTACTGGGCCAAAAATTTCTTCTTTAACGATGGTCATTTCATCGTTGCAATCAACAAATACGGTTGGCGCTACAAAATAACCATTTGGCGCAGATGCTGGTGAAAGCGTTGAGCCACCGGTTAATAGCGTTGCCCCTTCTTCAAGGCCTTTGTTGATGTAGCTCAGCACTAAATCTTGATGCTTTTTAGAAATAAGCGCGCCAAAGTTAGTGTTTAAATCTTGTGGATCACCGGCAATAATATTGTTTTCGGTGCGAGTTTTAAGCTCATCAATAAACTGCTGGTACACATTTTTGTGAACATAGATACGAGTGCAATTAGTACAAATTTCACCTTGGGTATAAAAGTTCCCTAACATTGCCGCGCTTACTGCTTGCTCTATATTGGCATCGTCAAAGACAAGTAACGGCGATTTACCACCTAGTTCCATAGTCACATCTTTTAATGTACCTGCAGCACTGGCGACGACTTTCTTACCGGTACCTACTTCACCAGTAAACGATACTTTTTCAATATCTTGGTGTGCAGTAAGCCATTGGCCTACTTCACTCGCGCCTTGAACTACATTGAATACGCCAGCGGGTACACCTGCTTCAATAAACACCTCTGCTAATTTAATTGCGCCAAGCGGGGTTTCTTCTGAAGGTTTAAAAATAAATGCATTACCCGCTGCAAGGGCAGGGCCAGACTTCCAACATGCAATTTGTAATGGGTAGTTCCATGCACCAATACCAGCACAAATACCTAAAGGCTCTTTGCGTGTGTAGTAAAAGTCATCGCCAACCATTTGTTGTTGACCAACTTGTGCAGGGGCAAGGCCTGCAAAATATTCAATTACATCTGCACCTGTTTCAACATCTACGCAGTTAGCTTCTTGCATTGGTTTACCGGTATCGAGCACTTCAACTAGTGCAAGCTCATCATTACGCTTGCGTAAAATAGCAACGGCGGTTAATAAAATACGGCTGCGCTCAATAGGGGTCATGGCTGACCAAACTTTAAAGCCTTGTTTTGCACTTTCAATTGCTGCGTTTTGAACGTATTCATCGGCAACTTCAACGGCATAAATTACTTGGCCGGTTGCAGGATTTACTACATCAAATGTTTCGCCGCTTTTGTTTGCAAGGAATTGACCGTTGATAAAGTTTTGATAGATAGGTGTAGTCACGTTAGGCTCCATATTGCTTGATAAGTGAATGCACGTAGTTTTTAGCCAGTGATTCACTGTGTTTAAACTGATTTTCGTCTGATTGGCTTAATACGGCTCGTAGCCATAAACCATCGATCATTGCTGCGGTTAACTCTGCCGCGAGATTTGCTTGCGCTAAAGGCATTAATTGCTTAAATGAAACGGTTAAATTGCTTTGCAAGCGTTTGCTGTTTACATTTTGTAAACGATGAAGTTCCTTGTCGTGCATTGATTGCGCCCAAAAACTTAACCACGTCCGAGTGGTGTCTTTTCGTTGTTGTACTAGCGCAAAGTTTGATTCAACAATAAACATTAACCTTTGAGTTGGTGTGGTCTTTTCATCTACCTTGCTGATCAAATCATCTTTCAAGTTAGACAGTAAGTAACGCACAGTTGCTTCAATTAGCCCCTGTTTCCCACCAAAATAATGGCTAATTATGCCAGAGGACATCCCCGCATTTTTGCTAATACTATTAATTGTGGTTGCTTGTAACCCTTTTTGCGCAACTGACTCTATTGTTGCGTCAATTAGCTGCTGACGCCTTACAGGTTCCATTCCAACTTTAGGCATAATTTTTATTAATTGATCGTTCAATAAAGATAAGCTTAAGGTAATAGCTCTAACAATTCAAGGTTCCTGCAAATGGTGAGTGTCTGAAATGTGGATAAATATTTAATAAAATAAGTCTAAAATGAAGTTATATTAACAAGCTGGGTTTTTATAAAATATCATTTAATAACAATTTGTTACGTGTATTTTTTTGATTGAATTTTGCGGTGTAATTATTTGTTTACATTATTGGTGAAACTTTTAATGATTTATTTATTAGTGTGATAACTATTAGAGTACTAATTGTATTTTTTGTGGGCAGGTTACTTTAAAAAGTGGTAAGGCGAGTTTGTCGGAAGATCCAAGAAAAAAGATTCAGGAAGTGAAATATGAGATTAATTTACAGAAATGTTAACTTAGTGAAGAGATAAATAAAGACGCTGTTTAGGTTTCAACAACGCCTTTAAATAACAAAGGATAACGTCTTAAACGGTTGCCAATATAATCGTCAGCCATAATTTGGTCGCAAATTTCATCAATATTATCGGTCGCTTCAAATACCCAATCAAAACGTTCTATTGCAAGTAAAAATCCACGCTTTAAATGCGTTTGCGCACGGTAATAAGCAAGGTTGTTTTTGATGAGTTGCAGTTTTTCAGGCTCTGCTTTTAATTGCGCAATAACTTGATTAATAAACTGCAAATTGCGCGAACTGGTTGGTCTGTTTCTTCTATTTGTTGATCGCATCACTCTTCATTAGCTATGTTGTAAAGTTTTTTCAAAAAGTCGTCTTTGTGTTTGTCATGTTCATAATCAAGGTGATAAGTATTATGAAACCCAAAGCGAAGTAAAACACCACTACCTTGTAAATAGACGGTATAGCCATCTATGTCAGAATATGCAGTGATCCCTTGATAAAATTTACCTTCTTCTGTGACTTCTCCGCGTTGTTGAATGCGTTCGTAAACCGCTAGAATCTGTTTATTGTCGATTTCATTTTTCATTGTTTGTCCCTTTTATTTAATCACTCATACGCTATAGAAGTGAGGGTCGATCATCATAAAAACAATAGTCTAAAAAGTATGATATTGCTTTGTTATTTTTCATTTATAAATTATGCTCAAAGTTCACTTTTTGTTGAGCTTTTACCATGATAGACAAAGCGTTACTTTTGAAAACTCGTGAATTATCCGACCAACTCATTGCATTGCAAACACCCATTAGAATACTCGATGCAATAAATTGGGATAAACAAATTAAAGAGGAATTTTTTAGACAAAAATGTCAAAAAAATCCACTTATTGATCGTGCTTATTATCAACAGCGCGATTTAGGGTTTGTTCCTAGCGAGTTGCGCCAAGCATTTTCAACACTGCACCGCAATATTATTAATCAGTTGGGACAATTAAACCCAATTGCACAATATATGGGTAAAATGTGTACCGAATATAAAACGGTTCTGAGTATGCTTGAATACCGCGGTACGCCAGAGTTTCATGACTTATCAGTGGAGCTATTTGGTCATCCTAAAGATTTGTTTCATGCCGGTGAGCCATCGCTATCAGAACTGGCTAATATGCTCGAACTGCCTTTAAAAAATTTACTTGCAGCGGATATTTTGCCTGAAGATCCTAAAAATATTGATGCCAGCGACGCGGTGCGGATTTTATCTGAACAGGTCAATGCCAGCATGCCGGGAATAAACGTAGAAGTGATGCTAAGTGATGGTATTGTCAGCGATGCGGCAGCAGGTGCTAATAATATTAAGCTCAATCAAGATGTTAAGTTTTCTCAGCGCGAATTAGATATTTTAGAGGTGCACGAGGGCTGGATCCATGTAGGCACCACTCAAAATGGCTTAGCGCAACCTTATTTAACTTGCTTGAGTAAAGGCACACCAAGCTCTACGGTGACCCAAGAGGGGCTTGCAGTACTGACGGAAATTATTACTCTTAAGTCAACACCACGTCGCTTATCAAAATTAGTAAACCGTATTCAAGCGGTGACGAAAGTGATTGATGGTGCTGAGTTTATCGATATTTACCGAGATTACGTTGCTCAAGGTTTATCAAAAGACGACAGCTATACTCTTGCACAGCGCGTTTTTAGAGGCAGTACCGCAACCGGCTTACCCTTTACCAAAGATATTGCTTACATAAAAGGCTTTGTTTTAGTTTACAACTTAATTAGGGTGGCGATACAGCTTGGTCGAATTGATCAGTTGCCATTATTGCTGGTGGGTAAAATATCAATTGATGACTTTAGATTAATATCGCAATTGCATGACTTAGGTGTCATTGAAAATCCGCAATTTGTGCCGCCTCATTTTAAAGATTTAAGAGGCCTTGCTACGTGGCTCAGCTTTGGTCGATTTATTGGCGATTTGTCTTTTGAACAATTAGAAAATGACTATAAACCGTTGTTTTTATAATATTAAAGAGGAAAGCTGCTCCTTTTTTAGTAAAAAACGCAGTGGGAATAAGCAACTGCGTTTAAGTTTACACACATAAGCCTGCATGCCCATAAGGGGGCAATTAATTGTTCTCATTTTTTATTGTTTTATCGATACATAAAATTGTTTTAAACCATTCATTAGGCATAAAAAAAGCCCAAAAGTGGGCTTTTTAAATTCAACACACTTTGGTTATCGTGCGTTGGTGCTTTCAAATATTTTGTCTGCAGAGGCAGCGACAAAACCGGTGTAAATTTCACCATCAGGTTTTGGATAACGAATAGCAAACTCGTAAAAACAGCTAGGAATGCGCATATCGCCATCGCTAAAGGTTACAGCGTATTCATCAGCTAATGTTGATGATTGCTCTAATAGTACCTCTGGTGAGCCTTTTACTTCACCCCCTGAGGTATTAAGTGAAAAACCAGCATCTTTAAGAGCTTGGTTTACATCATGGATGTTATCAAACTTAGCCAAAGTATTAATGTTCACGGTGAAGTGATTGGCACGATAACCCCACGCAGACATCCACGCCGCATATTCGCTCTCAGCTAATAACTTTTTGTATGTATCGGTGCTTACTTGCCAATGCGTGCCTGAATATAAAAAGTTATCGGCAGTCACTGCGCTTTCGTCAATTTGTGAAACCATATCAGTGACAATTGCTTGTAGTTCAGGCGAGCATTTTTCAACTAATAACTCAGAAATAAACACTTTAGGTTGCGTTGGATCGCTGTGCTCGTAATGCTTAGCGTAGAGTTTTTTTGCTTCAAAATGATACTCACCACATTCTTTATAACCAATTGCTAAAAAGTGCGCTGCCAGTTTTTCAAGGCCTACTTTTTCAATATTAAAGGTACGCAGCGCAATATGGTCGTTGATTATATCGTCTTTTTGCGTTGAGCCTAATAGGTCATGAATTTTGTCAGCCGATGGCGTTACGCTTAGGTAGTTTTGCCACAGGTTATCAAATAATGTGTTTACATCGGTATGCATGGTAAATCCTTAAATCTGTTTAAATTGTTATTCAATTATTAAGCCCGGCGCGAGGGTTTGCGGTAAGTTAACTTTTTCTGACTCTACTGAGGCCACTGGGTATGCGCAGTAATCTGCAGCGTAGTACGCACTGGCTCTGTGGTTGCCACTGGCACCTATACCACCAAATGGCGCTGCGCTTGATGCGCCTGTAATAGGGCGGTTCCAGTTAACAATGCCGGCACGAATACGTTTTAAAAAGTGACTGTAATCATCTTCGCTATCAGCAAGTAAACCAGCAGATAAACCAAAGCTGGTGTTGTTTGCTTCTGTTATAGCGCTATTGAAATCAGTGTAACGATATACTTTTATAAGCGGGCCAAAGTGTTCTTCATCGGCAATTTCGCTTATATTAGTGACATCAATAATGCCTGGGCTTACAAACCCAGTGCCTGATTTTAACTGCTTAAGCTCAACAAGAATCTCAGCACCTTGTTTAACTAGTTCAGCTTGCGCTGCCACCATGCCTAATGCGGCTTTTTCACTGATCATGGCACCCATAAAAGGTTGATCGTCCGCAAAGCTATCGTCTACTAAGATATTTTTGGTGGCGCTAATCAGCTTTTCTAAAATAGCATCGCCATTGGGCGACTTTTCAATAAATAAACGGCGTGCACAAGTACAGCGTTGGCCAGAGGTGATAAAACCCGATTGAATAATATCGTGCACGGCGGCGCTAACATCAGCAACATCTTTAACCACTAGCGGGTTATTACCGCCCATTTCAAGCGCTAAAATTTTACCTGGGTGGCCAGCAAATTGTTTATGTAATAAATGACCTGTGTTTGAGCTACCAGTAAAAAATAGGCCATCTATATCTTGGTGTGAGGCCAGCGCTTTACCTGTTTCTAACTCACCTTGAACAAGGTTTATAACCCCAGCAGGTAAGCCTGCTTTTAACCATAGTTCTAAGGTAAACTGCGCTACATGAGGTGTTAACTCTGATGGTTTAAATACCACGGTATTACCGGCTAGTATGGCTGGTACAATATGGCCGTTTGGTAAATGCCCAGGGAAATTATACGGACCAAAAATAGCGACCACACCGTGAGGTTTGTGGCGAATAAAGGCTTTTGCACCAGGCATTGGGTTTTCGGTTGTACCAGTACGTTCATTGTAAGCACGGATCGAAATGGCCACTTTGCCTGTCATCGCGCCCACTTCTGTGCGTGTTTCCCATAGCGGTTTACCTGTTTCACGAGCAATAATAGTGGCAAACTCTTCGCTGTGTTCTTTTAGTTGGGCTACGAAGTTTTCTAAAATAGTAATACGTTGCTCAATTGGCATGTCTGCCCATTGAGCTTGCGCGGCTCTTGCCGCTTTAATGGCACTGTCAACTTGCTCTGCGTTGGCGCCATTACCTTGCCATACAATTTCACCATTACTTGGGTTAATAGAATCAAACGCTGGGCCTTTGCCTACAAGCCATTGATTATTAATTAGTTGTGTGTTCATAAATAATGTTACAGGCGGAAAAATCGCGCTGCATCTCCTTGTTTTAAATGAAGTGCATCAGCTACTTCTTGGCTGATGATTAAGGTGTGCTTTGCCTGATTATAATGAGCATGTTTAGTGAATGTGGCTCTAAAGTCACTAACCCCTTGATTACAAATAGCAAGGGTGTCTGAGCTTTGCTCATTAATATGTTCAAGCTCGCCAATAGTAATAGGGCACACCTGTGAATCACGAATACTGCGAATATTACCGAGTTTTGCTTCTACAGTGGGGCCTGCGTCAAATAAATCAACGTATCCGCGGTGTTCAAATCCTTCTTTTTCAAGCAGTTTAAGTGCTGGTTTGGTTTTATCATGCACATGGCCAATCACCGCTTGTGCTTTTTTGCTCAGCAAATTCACATAGATAGGGTATTTAGGCATGAGTTCGCTAATAAACACTTTATCGCCTAACCCCACTAAATGGTCGGCTTGTGGGAATTCAATGCTAAAAAAGTGTTCCTGTAACCATTGCCAAAATGGCGAGTGACCGTCTTCGTCGCTAACACCACGCATTTCAGCAATTACTGTGTCGGCAAAGCGCTCACTGTGTTGCGCCATAAATAAAAAACGTGAACGTGATAAAAAACGTCCCGTCAGGCCTTTTCTACTGTCTTCACGTAAAAATAAAGTACATATTTCTGAGCAGCCAGTGTAGTCATTACACATACTCAAAATATCTACGGTATTGTAAACGTTTAAGGTAGGTGAGTGATGAACGGTTTTACCTAGATGATAATGATACAAAGGTACAGATAACCCGACGGCCGCTTCAATGGCGGTAGTACCAATTACCTTTCCGGTTTCACTGTCTTCTAAAACAAATAGATAGCTTTCGTCGATGGGCTTATCTACGTTTTTAGTAAAACTGTTTTGCGCACGATCAATTTTTTCTTGTAGTTGCCCATCATCGACAGGTAAAGAGGTAAAGCCATGGCCAGACTCAATGGCAATCTCTTTAAGTGCTGCAAAATCATTGACAGTAATAGGACGTAATACTTGCATTAACTACTTGCTCCAACAACATATAAAATCCTGAGGTAAACGTGTGTTTGCCTCAGGACTTAGTTATGTTTTACTTAGTTATTAACCGTTTACTACATCGCTTACTGCTTTTTCAAAGCGAGCTAAGCCTTCTTTAATGTCCTCAAATGGGATCACTAATGAAGGTGTAAAACGAATAACGTTCATACCGGCTACTAAGTTCATTAAGCCGTTATTTGCACTTGCTACTAAAAAGTCACGAGCGCGGCCTTCAAATTTCTCATTTAGTACCGCACCGATTAGTAAGCCTTTACCACGGATTTCGCTAAATACATGGTATTTTTCATTAATTGCATTTAAACCATCACGGAACATATGTTCACGCTCTTTTACGCCATCTAATACAGCAGGCGTATTAACGGTATCAAATGCCGCTTCTGCAACAGCACAAGCCAACGGGTTACCACCATATGTAGACCCATGCGTGCCTACTTTTAGGTGTGCTGCAATTTCAGTGGTGGTGATCATAGCGCCAATTGGAAAACCGCCACCTAAGGCTTTAGCCGTCGTTAAGATATCAGGAACAACATCTAAGCCTTCGTATGCGTATAAGTGACCTGTACGGCCAACGCCGGTTTGCACTTCATCAAAAATAAGTAGTGCGTTGTGTTTAGTACACAGTTCACGTACTTTTTGTGCAAATTCATTAGTTGGTGGCACAATGCCGCCTTCACCTTGTAATGGCTCCATCATTACCGCACAGGTATCATCACCAATTAAGGCTTCAAAAGCGGCAATATCATTGTAGTCACAATGCACAATATCAGCAGGTTTTGGACCAAAACCGTCAGAATAAGCAGCTTGGCCACCCACTGTTACAGTGAAAAATGTACGACCATGAAAACCTTTATTGAAAGCAATAATTTTAGTTTTTTCAGCACCAAATTTATCCAGTGCAAAGCGACGTGCTAATTTTAATGCTGCTTCGTTTGCTTCAGCCCCTGAGTTTGCAAAGTAAACTTTTTCAGCAAACGTGGCATCAACCATTTTTTTAGCTAGACGAAGAGCTGGCTCATTGGTCATTACATTTGATAAGTGCCAAATTTTTTCGCCTTGCTCTTTAAGTGCACCGACTAATGCAGGATGGCAATGCCCTAAACAATTAACTGCAATACCACCGGCAAAATCGATAAATTCGTTATTGTTCTGATCCCACACACGTGAGCCTTCACCGCGAACAGGAACAACAGCTGAAGGGTTGTAATTAGGGACCATTACGTCGTTAAATAAATCTCTGGTTACTTGCATTTTTACACCTAAATTATTCACATAAAAAATACGTTGCTGAAAAAATAACGATAAGGTCAAGATGATTCAGCAATACAATGTGTTTTACTTATTAAAAATGTCATTATCAAAGGTTATGAATGAAATTTGCAGTGCTATTTTGTGAAAAATGATTAGAATAATAGTCAAATTAACGAATTTAATTAGCATTATGATAACTCCCCAAGATGAAAAACTACTCTCAGTATTAAAAACGAACGCCCGCGCTAGCATTTCTGACCTTGCAAGGCACTTGAGTTTATCTCGTTCAACGGTGCAAAGCAGAATGCTAAAATTAGAGCAAAGTGGGATCATTAAGGGTTATAGCGTTGACTTTGGAGATGACTTTTTAAATAGCTTGGTCTCTGCGCATGTTTCAATAAAAGTAAAACATAAGCTAACAACAAAAACTAATATTGAATTAAAGCAAATTGATGCGATTTCTCAGTTGTATGCAATTAGTGGAGAGTTTGATTTAATTGCCATTGTAGAAGCACAGAACCTTGAGAAGTTAAGCCACTTACTTGATGATATTGGTAACTTAGATGGGGTAGAGCGTACCCGTTCCTCGGTTATTTTAGAGACTAAATTTAAGCGTTAATTCGATTTATTTAGTACATTCAGTGAGCATTAATTATTGCATTTAAGCTAACTTGATTGTAGTCTACTCGATATTAGGAACAAGGAATATTTTTAACCAAATCAATAGGCTTATTGCCCTGCATTTGTTGCAATTCTCCGGTACTTAATAAATCTCATCAATACAGTTACTAATTTTATTAGCATTGGCTAATAAGATGTGAGTGAAATAGGACGTTTTTAGCACCACTGGGCTAAGACTTTACAAGGAAATGTTATGAAATACACAACAATGGCTGCTGTGGCATTATTAATAGGTGGCTCATATTTAAGTGCAAAAACGACTTTATTTGACCCTGCACAGAGCATAACGGTTGAAACTTACAGCGATATATTCTTCAAATTAGAATCCTCTCCTGTCAGCATTAATGAAATTATTACCGGGGCGAGTCAATTTGCCGATAGCTTGTGTGATGAAACCATCTACCAAGAAGTAATTGGCGAATCGGTAAACTCATGTAAGCAAAAATTCAAACAATCTCAAGCACAATGTGCTGAGTTTATAATAAAAAGTAACGAGCCTATGTACACTGATAAAGTGGCTATAACACAGCTCTCTGAGAAGTTTATTAATTGCATGACCAATAGCTAAAATAGCACTTACAGTTCTTAATATATTAAAAGCGCGGCTCCTAAACTGAATGAGCATTGATGCTTGGATTTTTATTTAGCATATTCCACTGCGTGGTCTATGCTAAATTTTATTAATGCTCAAACGCCCAGTTTGCTTTAGGGAGTACAATGCAAGAAAATTTACTGAATTCAGTCATCAAAATAACAAAAAATAGAGATGTAGATTCTCTTGAATATAGTTTGATATCGACCATCCAAGAATTTATAGGCTGTAAAAAGGTCTTAGTTTATAAAGATATAGAATTTTAAGGCCAACTGACTATTGAGCAAAGTCTTTGCTTAAAAGTGACGGGTGAAAAGCAATTAGAGTGGGTACAACGACAAATTGTTGCACAGCCTGAGGATGAACTTCTATCGTGTTTACGCTCTGCCTGTATTATTACTGTTCAGTCTGCCGATGGAATTGAACGCCGTTGCCTCCCCATTACCCGCCAAAAAAACAGTTGCTGCCATTTCTGTGGTTTCAAAAAGTTTAGATAGTTCGGCTCAAGTGATGCTATATGCTTTTTGCCGCATATTTGAAAACTATTTAGTGATACTCCATGAAAACGAAAGAGATAAATTAACGGGTCTGTTAAATAGATAGACCTTTGAAGAAAATAAAACAGCTAATTGAAAAACAAGTATTAAAAATGCACGGCTCATCCCGAGATGAGGATAAAAGGCAACAAAAGCAGGCATCAACATCTTGGCTGGCTATTTTAGATATTGATCATTTTAAAAATATAAATGATCAATAAGGTCATATCTGTAAAGATGAAGTGTTACTGGTATTAGCGCAAAAAATGCGTCACTTTTTTCGCTCAACAGATTTAATTTTTCGTTTTGGTGGGGAAGAATTCGTGATTGTTTTTGAGCCCACAGATGCTGACTCAATCAGTAATAAAATGGCTGAGTTTATACAGCTCATTAGGTAATACATCGTTTCCTTTTGTTGAAAATATGACGATCAGTGCTGGTTTAGCGCGTATTAGTTCTTATGATTTTCCAATTGCAGTGCTAGAAAGCGCAGATAAAGCGCTTTATTATGCAAAAAATAATGGCCGAGATAAATTTTGTATCTATGAAGATTTACTTGCCGAGAACTTAATAAGTGTACAAGTTAATTTCTCAGAAATAGATTTATTTTAAACTACTGCGGCTGAGGATGGCTTCGCTGCACTTTTACTTTGGTTACTTGGTCGAGCTTTATAAAATAAACATTGCCGCCAATGCCTTTGAATTCTTCATCGGTAAAGGCGATGGTGTTGTCATCATAAAAGGTGATTGCCTCTTTTTGGGTTACAATACCTAAGTCAATTTTAAATACATCGCCAGAGAAAAACTTATCGCCTTTAAAGTTTTCAAACAGCCAAATACTGGTTGAATCTAGTAGTGCGAGCTTTTTTCTATCTGGGCTAAGTGCTGCGGATGTGATCCAGCAAAGCTTTTCCATAGTGGTGCACGTTTTAAATGAATCTATCAGCTGAGCATCAAAATTCGCTGCATGGTCGCCTACTTTGTAAACGTTAGTAATTCCATCGAATGGCTCTGTGCGATTTTTAGTAAACAAGTATAAATGTCGACCAAAAGCCACAAACGCTTCTAAGTCATAATTACGTTGATCAGGCTGTATTGGGCTGCCATCTAATTCTGGGTAGGTAAACTTTATAATTTCAGCTTCTGTTGTATTGGTTTTTATATCTATGGGGTTTTCTATTTTATAAATTGTTAGCCATTTACGTTCATTTTTATTATTACCAAAGTCGCCTAAAAAGAAATGACCAAACTTATTTTGCGTCATATCTTCCCAGTCTATATTTTTTGCATTCGTGACGAGTACTTCTTTTGCAATTGAACCATCGTCATTGAGCCTATAAAGCTTAGGCTCGTCGCCACTATCGTTAATAGCCCAAAGCCGTTTATGTTTATCAAACTCAATGCCTGAAATTTCTTTTAGTTTTGGGTCTACAGAGACCACCTTTTTACTATATAGTGTATAAATTGAACTGCCTACAACAGCCGTAATGATGCTAAAGACGATAACAGAAGTAATAAGGATGCTTTTTTTCAACATTGTATTTAAGTGTTCATTGGGTTGGCTCAGTAGATAGTTATTATCGCTGATGATGTTGTTAAGCTAAAGGTTTTTATAGTTTTAATGTAGTAATAAAAATTAATAAGTTTGTGTATAAGGACAAAAGCAAATTAATTAGCTGTTATGGTGTAGTTGGTTTAAAAGTTGCTCAGTTGAAGAGCTTACGTAAAAATCAATTTTAATGGTTAAAATTGCACCAAATCAGTGCGGTAAAATAAATAACGCACTGTAATAATGCGTAAATAAAGTTTTGATTAACTTTAAAGCTGTTTTTATGTGAATGAATGGATTCCACATCGCCTTTTTAAGCTGTTTGGCCTGTGGCAAAGATGAATAACCCTTATGGTTTAGTTGGAGCCTATTATGTTGAATAAACGCTTTTTTAAAACAAAAAATGAAGCAGAAGTAACCTTTGAATTTTCTCACCCAGATGCAGATGATGTCTGTTTACTTGGAGAATTTAATGATTGGCAGCCGGTGCCAATGAAGCACAACAAAAGGCTTGGCGTATTTAAATGCAAGCAACGTCTTCCCGTTGATAAAGAGTTTCATTTTCGCTATTTAATAAATGGTAAACAGTGGGATAACGATCATCAGGCAGATGGGTATATTGCTAATAATTTTGGTACAGAAAATAGTATAGTAAATACACAACGCATTAATTAAGGTCGCTGAATGGACGCACTATCGCAATTGTTTTATTTGCATGGTATTGGTTACGAATACACTAAGTATACGGGTGAACACGTTATATTTAGCGAAGACACCCGTAAATCTGCTTTGCACTGCTGTGGCGTTGACACACGTGATACGGCGCAAATAACCCAGTTAAATTATCAATTGGATGCGGCTACATGGTTAACACTCGCACCTGCTGTTAGCATAATAGATCAGGCTAGTAATGTGCTAAAGGTGCGTGTTAATGAAGCTGATACGCATCACAAAATTACATTAACTGTGGCAGAATTAAATATAAAGCTGCAATTTGAACACATTGCTCAGTATGCAGCATTAGGTGAGTACTTTGTAAATGGGTGTCGTTATATAGAAATAGCGCTACCACTGACGCATTTACCAACCGGCTATTATGATGCGTTATTAACGATGGGTGAGCAATCAGCTAAAACACAAATTTGGTCGACCCCTGAACAAGCCTACCAAATAGCGGATAAAAAACGCTTTGGCTTATCAATTCAGTTATATACATTAAAAAATAAAGCCGGACTCGGGATTGGCGATTTTAGTGATTTACTTGAGTTGGCAACCTTATGTGCAAAGCAAAATATGGACTATATTTTACTTAACCCATTGCACTTATTGTTTGTAGATAACCCTGAGTGCGCCAGCCCCTACAACCCAAACAATCGTGCCTTACTCAATCCGCTATATATCGCAATTAATTTATCGCCAGACAGCTTTAACAATCCGGATTTAACTAAGTTGTTATCTGCTAATACCTCAAGTAAATACAGCGACCAAGGTGTAGCCTTTATTGATTATAAAACGGTTACTAAGTGTAAATATGCTGCTTTTAAGCTGCTTTTTAAGCATTTTCAACAACAGGGCAGTCAAGCACGGCAAAACGAATTTAGTGCGTTTTGTAAACAGTACAGTGATGTACTGGCTCTGTTAGAAACCACAGAACCCACATTTGAATATTACCTCCAATGGCAAGCACACAGCCAACTTACGCAATGCCAACAGCATTGTATTGACCAAGGGATGGCGATTGGTTTAATCAATGATTTAGCGGTGGGCTGTGCTAATGAGGGCACTGAATTTAAATATCAGCAGGGATTATTTAGTCAAGATGCAACCCTTGGTGCACCACCAGATCCTTGGGCACCTAACGGCCAAAATTGGGGGCTGCCAGCAATAAACCCGCAGCGCCTTGCTGACAATAACTATCAGTTTTATCGCTCACTTATACGCGCCAATATGGATGCTGTAGGCGGGTTACGAATCGACCATGTAATGGCGATTAGGCGTTTGTGGTGGTGTTTCATAAACAATGATACCCAAGATGGCTGTTATGTGTACTACCCATTTGAGCATTTATTAGCAATTTTAAAAATTGAATCTCATCTTAATCAGGCCATAGTAATAGGCGAAGATTTAGGGGTTGTACCACCGGAGGTAAAAGAGGCACTGGTTGATAGTGGCATTTTCTCAAACAGCTTATTTTATTTTGAAAAACAACAAAATGATGAATTTGTAAATAGCGATGACCTTAGCGAGCAATGCCTGCTAATGATAGCCAATCATGATGTACCGCCATTTGTGGGCTGGTGGCAGCATAGCGATTTAAAAATTAAACAGCAGTATGGGCTGATTGATACTGATGAGTATCAGCAGTTAGTTCAGCAGCGAGAGCAAGAGCAACACCGGTTATTACGCTTTTTAAATCCACAAAACACTTCCTTTTCACTTAACACGGATGCTTTTGACGTTTATAGCGCTTTGGCTGTATGTTTAGCTAAATCGCCGTCTCGTTTATTTGCATTACAGCTTGATGATTTAGACAAGCAACACTACCCAGTCAATATTCCTGGCACCGATAAAGAGTATCCTAATTGGCGACGGGTACTCACACATACGTGCGACGATATTTTTAAAGATAATGCTGCTCTTTTGGCTGCAATACATTCAATAAGGAATGCGTAAATGGGCAGTACTAAAAATAGGGTATCAACGCAATTAGTTGATTATGACGCACAGGTAAACGCATTAACTGCAGGGCGATTTAAAGACCCGTTTAGTTTTTTAGGCGCGCACAACACCCAAAGTGGCACTGAAATACGCGTGTATTTGCCAGCGGCATTACGCGTCGAACTGTTAATTGATGGTCAAGTTATTAGCGCGTTACGCTATAAACACAGTGATTTATTTATCGCTGAGTTATCAAGCATGCCTAGCAGTATTTACCAATGCCAAGTTAGTTATGAAAATAGCGATGTTATATTTTACGATGAATACAGCTTCAGCAGTACATTGGATGAACAGGCTATGTATTTGTTTAACGAAGGTAGCCTTGAGCATGCTTATACTCACCTAGGTGCGCAATTTACTACACAACAAGGGGTAGATGGTGTTCGTTTTTGTGTGTGGGCGCCTAATGCCGCCAGTGTATCGGTTATTGGTGAGTTTAATTTTTGGCAAGCGAATCGCCATTTTATGCGATTTCATCCGGCAAGTGGGGTATGGGAATTATTTATCCCGGGTTTAAGTGCAGACATGTGCTATAAATTTGCTATTACTACGCTCAGTGGCGAGGTTTTAGATAAAGCCGATCCTTTTGCATTTAAAATGCAGCAAGCACCGGGCACTGCCAGTATATTACAGTACAAACCAGCGCCTATTTTACTAAGTGAACAAGCGATTATAAATCGCCAAAAGCGTAATCATATTGATGCGGCTATCAGTATTTATGAAGTGCACTTAGGCTCCTGGCAACGCGCTGAGCATAACCGTTACTTAAGCTACACCGAGCTTGCAGATAAGCTTGTAGGTTACGTGATTGAAATGGGGTTCACGCATTTACAACTTATGCCGATCAGTGAATACCCGTTTGATGGCTCTTGGGGTTATCAGCCAGTAGGGCTGTTTGCCCCTACGAGCCGCTTTGGTGATTACAACAGCTTTAAATACTTAATTGAACAATGTCATAAAGCTAACATAGGCATATTACTTGATTGGGTTCCTGGGCACTTTCCAAGCGACCCACATGGCTTACATTGCTTTGATGGCACCCATTTATACGAACACGCTGATATGCGCCAAGGGTTTCATCCTGATTGGAACACCTATATTTATAATTATGACCGCCCTGAAGTAAAAAGCTTTTTAATTTCTAATGCGATGTATTGGCTTAGCCAATTTGGCATAGACGGACTGCGTGTGGATGCGGTGGCGTCAATGCTTTACCTTGATTACAGTCGTAAAGAAGGACAGTGGGTAGCTAATTGTTATGGCGGTCGAGAAAACTTAGGGGCGATAGAGTGCCTAAAACAAGTGAACTTACGCAGTTATAAAAATAACCCCGGCATTATGATGGTGGCTGAGGAGTCAACGGCTTGGCCTGGGGTCACGCAAAGTGTTGAACACAATGGCTTAGGTTTTGGCTATAAATGGAATATGGGCTGGATGAATGACAGCTTAGATTATATGCAGCAAGATCCGTTATTTAGAAAATATCACCATCATAAAATGACATTTTCTATGGTGTATGCATTTAGTGAAAATTACATTTTACCGCTCAGTCATGATGAAGTGGTGCATGGCAAGGGATCACTACTAAACAAAATGCCCAGTGACGATTGGCAGCAGTTTGCAAACTTACGTGCTTATTATGCGTTTATGTGGGCACACCCAGGTAAAAAATTACTGTTTATGGGCGCCGAAATAGCACAGCGTAAAGAGTGGGATCATGACCATTCACTAGACTGGCACTTGCTTGAGCATCAAAGCCATCAAGGGATTCAGCATACGGTTAAACGCCTTAATCAAGTGTATCAAGCGCATCCATCTTTATATGAGCTTGATAGCTGTGCAACGGGCTTTTCATGGATAGATAATAATAACAGCCAGCAGAGTATGTTTAGCTTTATTCGTTATGCTAAAAATGCTGACCACTTTATGGTTATTGTCGCTAACTTTACACCAACGGCTTATCAACACTACACCTTAGGTGTGCCAGCGAAGGGCACATATAAAGTGGTATTAAATACCGATGAGGTCTGCTTTTTTGGCTCAGGTTATCTTGTCACAGAGGATAAAAACCAGCTTATCCATTCAGTCGTTCAGCCAAGTCATGGGTTTGATCACAGTATTACAGTTAATATTGGCGGCTTAACCACACTTTACTTAGAAAAGGTGAATGATGAGTAATTGCTTTGAGGTTACTCAGGGTGTGCCTTTGCCACTGGGTTCGAGTGTACAAAACCAAGGCGTTAATTTTGCCTTGTATGCCCCTAATGCAAGCCAAGCTTTTGTGTGCTTATTTGATAAAAGTGGTCATACAGAAATATTAAAAATAGCCATGAATATTAATGAAGGCGGCGTATGGAGCATTCACATAGCCCCATTAAGCACAGGCGCATTGTATGGCTTTAGGGTTGATGGCGAATACAGCCCAGAAAAAGGCATGTTATTTAATGAGCATAAATTACTGATTGATCCGTATGCAAAAGACTTGTTTAACGAATTTACTTGGAGCGAACGTCATTACGGGCAAATGCCCATTGGCACTAAAAGCGTGGTTAATAATGCGATAGATATGCCTAAATCAAAAGTGACTGCGCCGGTTGCTTATTCAAATAATAAGCCACAGCATAGTTGGGCCAATACCGTTATTTATGAGTGCCATGTTAAAGGTGCCACCTGTCGCCATCCTGATATCCCTAAAGCGCTACAAGGGACATTTTTAGGTTTGAGTCATCCCAGTTTTATTGATCATTTAAAAAGTTTAGGGGTAACGGCTATTGAGCTTTTGCCTGTGCATGCTTTTATAAGCGAACAGTTTTTAACCGCTAAAGGACTGCAAAATTATTGGGGCTATAATAGTCTTAATTTTTTTACTCCTCATAAAGACTATTTGGTTAATGACGATATAAACGAATTTAAACAAATGGTTAGTGAGTTACATCGCGCCAATATTGAAGTTATTTTGGATGTGGTATACAACCACACCGCAGAGGGAGGAAATGATGGCCCTATTTTATCTCTGCGAGGGCTCGACAACCTGACATATTATCGCACCATTGAGGGGCAACCCAATGTTTATATTAATGATACAGGGTGTGGCAATACGTTAAATATCGATCACCCTAAAACCTTACAATTGGTACTCGACAGCTTACGTTACTGGGTTGAAGTTATGGGCGTTGATGGCTTTCGATTTGATTTAGCCACCATTTTAGCGCGTTCAAATACGGGCTTTAGTGCGTCTCACACCTTTTTACAAGCAATTGCCCAAGATCCTGTGTTAAATAAAGTGAAACTGATCAGTGAGCCGTGGGATATAGGCCCTGGTGGTTATCAGCTTGGTGCATTTCCTTCACCTTGGCGAGAGTGGAACGATCAATATCGTGATGTGATTAAACGCTTTTGGCAAAGTGAAAAAGGCATTATTAGTGATGTGGCAAAGCGTTTACATGGCTCGTTTGATATTTTTGAACACAGTAACCGAGGCCCGCTAAATAGCATTAACTTTATTACCAGCCATGATGGGTTTACGTTAGCCGACTTAGTCAGTTATGAGCAAAAACATAACCAGGCCAATGGTGAAAACAACCAAGATGGCCATAGCGCTAATTATTCGTTTAACTGCGGGGTTGAGGGATTTACCAGCGACCCAGAAGTAATGAGTTTGCGCTTACAACAACAAAAAAACTTTCTACTCACCTTATTACTCTCCAAAGGCGTGCCAATGATAGCCGCTGGCAGTGAGATGGCGCACTCGCAAGGCGGTAATAATAACGCTTATTGTCAAAATAATCGCACCAGCTGGCTTGCCTGGAAAGACTCACAACTGAATCATACATTGATTCAGTTTATTGATGATGCGCTAAAAATCAGGCGTGGTCACAGTGCATTTAAACACAGTGTGTTTTTGGATGATATTGATGAGCGCTTCACCGTTAAGTGGTTTACCGAGCAAGGTAAAAAAATGGATGAAACACATTGGCATGAAGATACACGGCAATTTTTAATGTATAGCTTACTTGATAAGCAAAATAAGCATGCGTTATTGATTATTCTTAATGCTAGTAAACAGCCTGTGGTCTGCCAATTACCACAATCGCCCATTATCGCGCCATGGACGTTAGTGTTATCAAGTGTAAATAACGCATCATCTGTTATTCAAGAAGATGCAACCGTGAATATTTCAGCACAAAGTAGTTGGGTTTTTAGTGCCAATTTAGAAGGCGATGATTATGACTAAGCAAGACGAGCAAGTGTGTGTAGTAAAAGGCTGGCAAGCAGGCCCAGTGATAGACGAAAGTACTTTAAGTGATGATTTAACACGGCACTTTTATTACACCTTAGGGCGTGATGTGGTGGGCGAGTCACAGCTGTATTTGTATCATGCATTAGCACTGACGATCAGAGACCGATTAGTGGCACGCTGCAGGGAAACCAATCAACAAATAAAACAACAAAAACGCCGTAAAACAGCCTATTTATCGTTAGAGTTTTTAATGGGCAGAGCGCTGGGTAATGCAGTATTAAATCTAGATTTAGAATCACAAGTTACAAAGGCACTGCAAGCTTACTGTACTGAGCTTGAAAGTGTGGAACAAGCTGAGCATGATGCCGGTTTAGGCAATGGCGGTTTAGGGCGACTAGCGGCTTGTTTTTTAGATAGCTGTGCCAGTTTAGCGCTGCCAGTGGTCGGTTACGGTATTCGTTATGAATATGGTATGTTTAATCAGTCAATAAAAGAGGGTAATCAGGTTGAGCAACCAGATAACTGGTTACGAGAAGGTCATCCTTGGGAATTAAGCGCACCGGAGCAAGCTAAACGGGTTAAGTTTTCTGGTTATGTACAAAGCTACACCGATAAATTTGGCCGTGAGCATCGCCAATGGATCAGTTCTCAAGATGTATTAGCAGTGCCTTATGATGTACCTATTCCGGGCTATAAAAATAATATTGTTAATACCCTTAGACTTTGGAAGTCTGAAGCAACGGACGAATTTAATTTAACAGAATTTAATGCCGGAAGTTATTCTGAAGCAGTAGCACAAAAAAATCTCGCTGAGCAAATAACCATGGTGTTGTACCCTAACGACAGCAGTGAAAATGGTAAAGAGCTGAGATTACGTCAACAATACTTTTTATCATCTGCAAGTATTCAAGATGTACTTACACAATGGATTGAACAATACGGTAATGATTTTACTGAATTTGCTCAGCATCATGTGTTTCAGCTTAACGATACCCACCCAAGTATTGCGGTTGCCGAGCTGATGCGAATTTTAGTTGATGACCATGAACTGGATTGGGATCAGGCATGGAATATCACCACCAAAACCATGGCTTACACAAATCATACCTTACTACCAGAGGCATTAGAGAAGTGGTCGGTATCGTTATTTGCTAAATTATTACCGCGTATTTTAGAGATTATTTATGAAATTAATGCCCGCTTTTTAGCCGAGGTGGCCATGCATTGGCCAGGTGATGTGCAAAAACAACGGGATTTATCATTAATTGAAGAAGGGGGCGAGCCGCAAATACGTATGGCCTTTTTAGCCATTGTCGGCAGTTACTCTGTCAATGGTGTGGCAGCGCTACATACGCAGTTATTAACCGCGGGTTTGTTTAAAGATTTTTACGCGCTATGGCCTGATAAATTTAACAACAAAACCAATGGTGTTACTCCACGGCGCTGGCTTGCATACTGCAATCCGAGTTTAAGCCAGATCATTAGCGAAAAAATAGGCAAAGACTGGATAGGTGATTTTGCACAAATTGGCCAATTACGTCGTTACTACGATGACCCGCAGTTTCATATAAAGTGGCAGCAAGCAAAACAGCAAAACAAACAACGCTTAGTTGATTTAGTAAAACAAAGATGTGGCGTAGAGTTTGATATCAATATGCTATTTGATGTGCAGGTAAAACGTATTCACGAATATAAGCGCCAGTTACTTAACATTTTACACGTTATTCATTTATATGACCGCATACGCCGTGGCGACACACAAGGCATGGTGCCTCGTTGCGTTTTATTAGGTGGTAAAGCAGCACCGGGTTACATGATGGCTAAAAAAATCATTAAACTCATTAATAATGTTGCTGAGGTGATCAATAAAGACCCACAGGTATCTGCTTTTCTAAGAGTCGCGTTTTTACCTAATTATAATGTCACCGCCATGGAAACCATTTGCCCTGCAACGGACTTATCGGAGCAAGTATCAACCGCGGGCAAAGAGGCCTCAGGTACCGGCAACATGAAGTTTATGATGAATGGCGCGCTAACAATAGGCACACTAGATGGCGCTAATATCGAAATACGTGACGCTGTTGGGGCTGAGAACTTTTTCTTATTTGGCGCACAAGCTGAGCATATTGACGACATAAAAGCGTATTATAACCCCAGTGAAATAATTGCGAATAACCCTGATTTGAATAGTGTGATGCACTTACTCGAAAGTGGCCATTTCAATCTATTTGAACCTGGCTTATTTGGCGATGTGATTAATGGCATTAAAAGTAACAACGATCCTTGGTTAACCGCTCATGACTTTGCCAGCTATATAGCTGCGCAACGTGATGTTGATAAAGCCTATGCAGATCAAACATACTGGACTCAAATGAGTATTTTAAATACTGCCGCCAGTGGCTCATTTTCTAGTGACAGAACAATTAGTCAATATTGTGATGATATATGGCATTTAACTCCACTAGATACCACACACCAAACAGTAAAAACAAACACTGACACTAACAGCTGACACTAAACGGAGAGAGTAATATGCCCAGTTATGCAAATCGTTATATAAGTAATTTAACAAGAGAAACCTACGCTTTAATTCTTGCCGGAGGTCGCGGTTCTCGCTTGCATGAGCTAACCGACTGGCGTGCTAAACCCGCCGTTTATTTTGGTGGTAAACATCGTATTATTGATTTTCCACTATCAAATTGCATTAACTCAGGTGTGAGACGTGTCGGAATTGCAACGCAATATAAATCACACTCACTGATTCGCCATGTAAATCGAGCGTGGGGGCATTTTAAAAAGGAATTAGGTGAGTCAGTTGAAATATTACCTGCGTCACAGCGCCATGGTGATGAATGGTATTGCGGTACTGCCGATGCGGTATTTCAAAATATGGATATTATTCGCCATGAGTTACCTAAATATGTGATGATTTTATCTGGCGACCATGTGTATCGTATGGATTATGGCGGGCTGTTGGCAAAGCATGTAGAAAATGGCGCCGACATGACGGTATGCTGTTTAGAAGTACCGGTTGAAGAAGCTGCGGGTACCTTTGGTGTGATGACGGTTGATGAAGAAAGTCGTGTACGTCGGTTTGACGAAAAACCTGCCGAGCCCAGCTCAGTGCCTGGTAAACTAGGCACCTGTTTAGCATCAATGGGAAATTATGTATTTAATACTGAGTTTTTATTTGAGCAGCTACAAAAAGATGCGCAAACAGAGGGCTCAGGGCGTGATTTTGGCCATGATATAATTCCGGCTATTATTGAAGAGCATAATGTGTTTGCCTACCCGTTTAGAGATCCCGCACAAGTAGGACAACCCTATTGGCGCGATGTGGGAACTCTAGATTCGTTTTGGGAAGCAAATATGGAACTGGTTATGCCAGAGCCTCAACTGGATTTGTACGATCCTACTTGGCCAATTTGGACTTACCAAGAGCAGCTTCCTCCTGCCAAATTTATTTTTGATGATGATGATCGCCGAGGGATGGCGGTTGACTCAACGGTGTCGGGTGGGTGTATTGTTTCCGGCTCTTTAGTGAGAAAATCATTATTATTTTCTAATGTACATATTCGTTCATATTGTGCCATTGAGGAGTCGGTCATTTTACCCGGTGCTATTGTAAATCGAGGGTGTAAAATTAAGCGAGCAATTATAGATAGAAGCTGTGAGATCCCACCTGGATTAGAGATTGGTTTTGATCGTAAAACCGATGAAGCCAATGGATTTCGGGTATCAAAAAAAGGGATTGTATTGGTCACCCGCGATATGCTGATGAAGTTAGACAATAAGTCACATCGTTAATAAATAATAATTAAAAGAGCAAGGCGAAAGCCTTGCAGCAAACTATAAGAGTAAATTAATGCATGTATTAATGGTTGCTGCAGAGAATGATGCGTTACCTAATGCCAAAGTTGGTGGTGTTGCTGATGTTATTCGTGATGTACCAAAGGCGTTAGTGGCGCAGGGGCTGACGGTAGATGTGGTTATTCCTGATTATGGTTTTGAACTAGGTGAGCGCTGTTTTATTGGTGAAGTGAGTGTGGCATTTAAGTCAGAGACCCACGTTTTATCTTTGTTTGAAATTACACAGAATCAAAAAGGGGTGAGGCAAATAGTTATAAGTCATCCTCTTTTTAGTCAATCATTGAGTGTGTATTGTAACGACAACGATAATAGACCATTTGCTACCGATGCAACCAAGTTTGCACTGTTTAATGCCGCTATTTGTGAAGCCCTGATACAGGGCGTATTAACACAACCCAACACTTTACATTTGCATGATTGGCACAGTGCCTGTGTGGCTGTGTTACTTAAATTTAATCCTCGTTATGGCAAGCTTGCTAAGCTGCGCTTGGTATATACGGTGCACAATTTAGCTTTGCAGGGAATTCGTCCTTTTAAAGGGGATGATTCAAGCTTAGAAGCATGGTTTCCCTCGTTAAGTTACGACGGGCAACGATTATGTGACCCTCGTTATCCGCATTGCTTTAACCCTATGCGCAGTGCCATTAATTTAGCCGACAAAGTACATGTGGTTTCACCGAGTTATAGCCAAGAAGTGCAAATAGCAAGTAATGACGCCCACGGATTCTTTGGTGGCGAAGGACTTGAACGAGATTTACAACAAGCGGCTGAGCAAGGCAAATTAATTGGCATACTCAACGGCTGTGATTACGCAGTTCAAGACGAACATGAAGCAACCTATAGTCAGCTATTAGAGCAAATAGAATCGACTTTGTTTAGTTGGATGGCAAAAGGCGCGCAATTACACAGCAGCCACTACATCGCCCATCAGCGTGTTTTACAATTTATGGCGTGTGATAAGCAAGGGCCACTTGTAACAAGTGTAGGGCGGCTCACTGAGCAAAAAGTATTGTTACTTTGCCAGCAACAAAGCAAAGACCTGACTATTGATTCAGTGTGTCAGATCATTAATCAATTTAAGGGGCGTTTACTTGTGCTGGGCTCAGGCGATAGTAAACTTGAACACCTGTTTACCTGCGCCATGGCACGTAATAACAACTTTTTGTTTTTAAAAGGCTATGGGCAAGGTGTTGGCGATTTAATGTATCAATTAGGTGATTTATTTTTAATGCCGAGTTCTTTTGAGCCCTGTGGAATTAGCCAGATGCTCGCAATGCGAGCCGGCCAAGCTTGCTTAGTGCACAGTGTCGGAGGTTTAAAAGATACCGTAGAGCATAATGTCAGTGGATTTTGTTTTAACGGCGATACGCTAAGTACACAAGCTGATGCACTCTTGCAGAGTTTAACTGAGGCACTTAGCCTATATCAAACAAACCCTAAGCAATGGCAAGCAATAAAAAGGCGAGCTGCTGATGCACGATTTAGTTGGGATAGTGTGGTAACTGATTATATAACATACTTATATTAAAAAATTTTATAAAGTTCAGTGACATCCGTTCTTATTTACGCTTTAATTACTTAGTCTGGTGGAAATAATATAAAGTAGGTAATGTGTCTGTATTTGTGGCAAGGCAAGCAATACTAAATCGAAATCAAAATGTAGTTGCTTATGAACTGCTATTTCGCGATAGTCCTGAAAATTGCTTTCCTGGTGTATCTGATGGTCAAGCAACGGCGAGGCTTATCATGGAAAACCAGCTTAACCTAGGTACTCGTCACATTACCTCGGGTAAAAAAGCATTGATCAATATTGGCCCTGAGTCGTTAAAACTTGATTTGTGTGATTTTTTACCTTGTAAAGATGTGGTTATTGAATTACTTGAAACCATAGAGCCCACCGACGATACCTACGAGCTATGTCGCAAACTATTTCACAGTAACTACAAATTAGCCCTGGATGATTTTGTTTATACGCCGCAGTGGGAGCGCTTTTTAAAGCTGGTCAACTTAATTAAATTTGATATTCGCCTTACTCCACTTGCTGAAATTCCGCTGGTGGTTCATAAGCTTAAAAAGTACAAAAATATTAAACTACTAGCCGAAAAAATAGAAACCGATGAAGAATATAAATTGGCCCGTAAAATGGGCTTTGATTATTTTCAAGGTTATTATTTTGCGCGCCCAGTGATGATAGAACAAAAAGATATTCACTATAATTACGGCCTAGTGATCGCCATTTACTCAGAAGTAATGAAGCCAGATCCTGATGTTAAAGTGATCACCGGTTTATTTGAGCTTGATGCGGCATTGGCCTACAAGTTACTGCGTTTATTAAATAGCGGTGTGTTTCCGCTACAAAGCCAAATTTCGTCGTTAAAACAAGCGTTAGTTTACCTCGGCCAAGCACGTTTAAAAAAGTTTGTTAGTTTAATTGTCAGTGCACATACAGCACGCTCTAAGCCTATAGAGCTCATGCAGATGTGCGTTATTCGCGCACGGTTTTGTGAATTAATAGCCGCTAAAGTTGCTAAGCAGGTTCAAGGTGAAGCATTTTTAACGGGGCTTTTTTCACTGCTCGATGCTATTTTAGACAAGCCAATGGACTTGCTGGTTGATAAACTTCCATTCCCGGAAGATATAAAAGCAGCGTTAACTGGTGAAAAAAATAACTTATATTATATCCTTGAAACAGTCAAAGCCTACGAAACAGGAAGCTGGTGGGCACTTGAGAAAGCGGTATTACTGATTAATTTAGACAGTGCTTTTTTTCCAAAATTATACAAACAAGCGGTACAATGGGCCGATAGCCATAAAGATAATATTTAGGGAATTCATGCTTTGCGCAATTATAATATGGACTTTATAAGGGGTATAGCCGTACTTGGTCTGGTATTTATTAACTGTTTTTCCTTCGCTATTTTCGAGCTTAATTACACGCCACTCACAACACCACCACCTAGCGATCAGTTTCTAAACATACTAAGCCTTATATTTGTTGAAGGGCGGTTTCGCACTTTATTCACTTTACTGTTTGGTGCGGGTCTTTATATTCAGTATCAGCGATACCAATGCACTGAGCCACTAAAAAAACGATTACATTGGCTAATTGTGTTTGGCTTAATACATGGTTTTTTATTGTGGGCGGGCGACATTTTGTTTTTATATGGGGTGTCAGGTTTATTTATATTGCGCTATTTAGATTGCACTAATGAAGAACTTAAAAACAAAGCAGCTTTTTTTACTTTTATTTCTTTAATGACCATTGCCATATTTATGTTAGGACTTAATGAGGCGCCATTATACAGAGATTCCCCCGAGTACTACGAAATATACACTAGTTACTACCAAAGCATCGGTGCTCACTTTAGCCAAAATATAGCAATGAGCGCCTATATGTTGCTTGCTGTGCCAATTTTATTATTGTGGGCTAGTGCTGGGTTTATGCTAATTGGTATTTTGGCTTACAAATACGGTGTGTTTAGTAAAGGGCTTAGTAAGGCGCTGCTTATTAAGCTTATTATATTAAGTGCGTTATTTATTAGCTTAAGGTTAATGTTAGTGCCATACAATCAAGGTATTGGTTATGCCTTACAAGAGCCTGTTAATGAACTTGCTGCCTTATGTGTTGCACTGCTTTATATTCATTTAATCGTTAAACTTTGTGACAACAGCGCCCACATAGGGGGGCTTATCCAACAAGTTGGACGCTTAGCGTTTACTTTATACATAAGCCAAACCATTATGCAGTTATTGTTGTTTAAAGTTTTTTTTCCGCAGTGGACGCTTAGTTTTAATCGACTCGATTATTGGCTACTAGCCATTAGCTTAGTGATTGTACAGCTAATATTTACAGCTATTTATTGCCGGTATTTTAAGCAAGGCCCGCTTGAATACCTATGGCGTAAATTAGCGAAAATTAACCGCGAAAAAATAGCTTGAGTAGTTTAAACTATGCGCCTTTATATTTAAGAAGATTTGCCAGATGACAGACTTGAAGCGTTTAAATAAATTTATTAGTGAAACCGGGTTTTGCTCTCGCCGCGAAGCCGATAAATATATTGAGCAAGGTCGTGTTACCGTTAATGGCAAATTACCAGAAATGGGTGTTAAAGTTGCCCAATCAGATGTAGTTTTGGTTGATGGTAAACCATTAAAAGCACCACCTAAACGTGTGTATATTGCTTATAATAAGCCTGTGGGCATTACCTGTACCACAGAGCGTAAAATTCAAAGTAATATAGTTAAAGCCGTTAATTATCCTGAACGTATATTTCCGATTGGTCGTTTAGACAGACCCTCAGAAGGGCTGATTTTTTTAACCAATGAAGGCGATATCGTTAATAAAATTTTGCGAGCTGGCAATAACCACGAAAAAGAATATGTGGTAACTGTAGACAAACCACTTAATCGTCAGTTTGTAAATAAAATGGCGAACGGTATTCCTATTTTAGATACCGTGACTAAAAAGTGTAAAGTTACTCAGACCGGTGCGCAGCAATTTAGCATTATTTTAACCCAAGGTTTAAACCGTCAAATTCGCCGTATGTGTGAATACTTAGGTTACGAAGTGGTTACACTAAAACGTGTGCGTATTATGAACGTAACCCTCAAAGGCTTAAAAGTAGGGCAGTGGCGACATTTAAGTGACGCTGAAATGGCGGTCATTAACGACTCGATTGCTGATTCAGGTAAAACGCAAGAACACTCACTTTATGATGATGCTGAACAGCGCAATTACACTGAACAAGCTAAAAATAGTCACGCTAAACCTGCTCATAAGCGTGATTTTCAGGGCGGAAAACCACGTCGTGAAAATAATGACGAGCAACAAAAGCAAGCTAAAAAAAATAGTCGAAATACCCCTTACCAAAAACGCTCTACTACTTATGTGGGTAAATCAAATACTCACAAAGCAAATAGTGCCACAGGAAACAAAACCCGCAGCAGTGGCACGTTAAGCTTAAAAAAGTAATTAAGCTTTTGTAAAAAAGCAAATAAAAACGCAGCCTTAGCTGCGTTTTTGTTAGCCTACTGTTTGGGGTAATCAATCCTAAATACCACAGTGTATAAAACCGGTACTACAATTAGCGTCAGTATGGTCGCAAACCCTAAGCCAAACATAATGGTGACCGCCATCGACTGAAAAAATACATCGAATAGTAATGGGATCATGCCAAGTATTGTCGTGATAGCGGCCATGGCTACAGGGCGTACACGGCTTATGCCTGAGTCAAACACTGCTTGATATGGCGATTTACCTTCACTCAGTTCTAAGTTTATTTGATCAACCAGTACAATGCCGTTTTTAATTAGCATGCCGCTTAAGCTTAATAATCCTAGTAGCGCCATAAAGCTAAACGGTGCATTCATCACTAATAAGCCTGCACTAACACCAATAATAGCCAGCGGTACAGTTGCCCAAATAACCAAAGGTTTTTTCACTGAGTTAAACAGTAATACTGTTACTGCAAACATTGCTAAATAGCCCAGTGGTAACGAGCCAAAAATAGCCTTTTTCGCTTTGCTTGATGATTCGAACTCGCCGCCCCATTGCATTTCATAGCCACGAGGTAAATCAATTGCTTCAACCTCAGCGCGAACCCGAGCAAATAATTTTGCAGGTGTTTCATCACCCAAAACATCATGATCTGCCATCACAGTAATGGTGCGTTTACGATCGCGACGCATAATTAAGCTGTCTTCCCACTCAACAATAAATTCATCAACCACTTGGGTAACCGGCACAAACACGCGTAAAACAGGGCTATAAATTTGTAAATCGTGAACACTGTCTACATTTAAGCGCTCGCTGGCCGGTGAGCGGGCAATAATAGGCAATAATTGTGTACCATCACGATACACACCCACTTGCTTACCCGACAGGCTCGTTAACAGAACTTGGTCAAGATCAAATTTGGTGATCCCCAAACGGCGCGCTTTTTGTTCATTAAATTGCGGACGAATCATTTTAGTGCGTGCACGCCAATCATCTCGAATGTTAAAGGCACCGTCGTCTTTGGCGATAATCTCTTTAGCCTGTGATGAAAGCTGTCTTAAAACAACCGGATCGGGGCCTGAGAACCGCGCCTCTATTTTAGCATCGGTTGACGGACCAATTTCCATTGGTTTTACTTTTAACTTTGCAGACAGTGGATGTTGCTGTGCGTAATCACGCACTTTTTGCATGACTTTTGCGACGGCTTCACGATTGGTGACACGAATAATTAACTGCCCATAAGCAGGGTAGGATTTTTCAGGCGCGTAGGTCAGCATAAAACGCGGCGCACCTTGGCCAACTGTACTGGTGATTTCTGTGACCAGTTCATTCTTTTGTAAATAAGCTTCTAGCTGCTTAATGCCCTCAAGGGTTGCGCGAATATCAGCGCCTTGATCTTGCCAGTAATCGACATAAAACATCGGGGTATTCGAGGCTGGAAAAAATGATTGCTTTACTGCACCAAACCCCACTACAGCGCTGCATAAAAGGGCAACCATAAGGACTAAGGTTGTTTTTCTAAAGCGCATAGCTAAATTTAATATCGCTTTATAACCATTGAATATGATGCCTTGGTAAGGGTCTTCATGCTCTTGATTATGTTCGTGTTTAAATTCGGTTTCTTTAAACATCAAGTGGGCAAAAAACGGCGTGAGCGTAATTGCGGTGATCCAGCTCAAGAGCAAAGAAATAAACAGCACCCAAAATAAGCTACCAGCAAATTCACCACTGGCATCTGAGCTTAAACCAATCGGTGCGAAAGCGGTTATGGCAATAACTGTTGCGCCAAGTAGTGGCCACTTAGTTTGATCGACAATATTAATTGCCGCTTTAAGCTTTGTTTGTCCGCGCTTGAGGTTGATGAGAATACCTTCGGTCACAACAATGGCATTATCGACCAGCATACCTAGTGCAATAATTAGCGCACCTAATGATATACGTTGTAAGTCAATCGCAAACAGCTTCATAAATATAAAGGTGCCTAATACGGTCAGTAATAATATACCGCCGATTAAAACCCCACTTTTAAAGCCCATAAAAATAAGTAGTACTACAATAACTATTGCAATGGCCTCTATTAAACTAACAATAAAGCCATCTACCGACTGCTCTACTTCTTTAGGTTGGTTATACACTGAGCTAATATCAATACCATGCGGGCGTTGATACTCAAGAGATGCTAAGTGCTCATCTATGTGTTTACCCACATCAACAACATTAACCCCAGACATAAACGACACACCAATAAGCAGAGCATGTTGTTGATTGTAATGAATCACATTAGTCGGTACTTCAGCATATTCACGGTAAACCTTTGCAACATCGCCTAGATAAATGAGTTCGCTGGCACCAGGCTTTGAAATTAATAAGGTTTCAAGTTCTTTTACATCTTTAAATTCACCAGTAGGGTGCAAGCGAATAGACTCATCACCCACGCGAATACGTCCAGCGTTAGATACGGTGTTTTGTGATTGCAGTAAATCATAAATATGACTAGGCGCAATACCGAGTTGGGCAAGCTTTTGCGTCGATACCTCAACCATTACTTGTGGCTGCTGTTGGCCTGCAATTGTAACTTTGCTCACTCCTTTAACTAAAACAAGTTCACGTTTTAAATAATCAACATAGTCTTTTAATTCATCATACGAGTAGCCATCGCCCGTGACGGCAAACATAACGCCGTAAACATCGGCAAAATCATCAATCACATTACTGGGGTAAACACCACTTGGCAGCGACGGGCTGAGGTCGTTTATTTTACGACGCATTTCATCCCATATTTGTCTTAGCTCCTGTTTCCGATAGGTGCTTTTCATTTCTACGGTAATTTGTGATTTACCATTGGATGAAATAGAGGTGACATAATCAACATAGGGGAGCTGTTGAATGGCATTTTCAATCGGAAATGTCACTTCTTCTTCGACTTGCTGTGGAGAGGCGCCTGGATATAAAGTGATCACCATGGCTTTTTTTAAAGTGAATTCAGGATCTTCCAGCTGGCCTAAATCAAAATAAGATACACTGCCGCCAATTAACAGCAACAGCGTAAACATCCAGCTAATGACTTTTTTCTCAATAGATAGTTGCGCAAAGCCCATAATTATAAGCCTCGCTCTTTATTCCAAGGACGAACAGACATGCCTTCTTTTAAAGAGTGAACACCGGCAGAGACAATTTGTTGGCCTTCTTTTACGCCGCTAAGCACTTCGATAGTGTCGTGATGCAATTGGCCCACTTGTACTGCTTGTTTATGCACAGTGCCAGTTTGCTGATTAAAAACCCACACATAGGCATTATCGCTTAGGCTTTTATTAGGATCTGAAAATACCGACTCAATAGGTAAAATAGTGTAGGGGGTTTGTGAGCGTGTAACTTTGCTCAAATCTATCATCACTTGTCCCGACATACCCGCAAGTAAGTTAAAATCTTCTGGCACCGGTAATGAAAACACCACTTTATAGGTGAGTGTTGCAGGATCGGCTTGGGTATCCCATTCTTTAAGCGTGAGTTTGTATTGCTTGTCGTGATAGCCATCAAATTCAACCATAGGTTGATATTGGGTATCTTTTTGAATACGTGCCACGATTTTTTCAGGAACCTGTATTGCTACATCCATAAAATCGCGGGTTTCTAAGCGCAAAACATTTTGTTTTGCTTGAATACTTTCAAAGTTTTTTACAAACACTTTGGCTACTATGCCAGCAAAAGGAGCACGAAGTTCACTGTACTCTAAATTTGTTTCTGCAATTTTAAACGCTGACTCAGCGACTTGTTCATTGGCAACCGCTTGATCAAGCTCTGATTGACTCGTGATGTTTTTGTCGAATAATTGTTTAATACGTTTTAGCTGCGACTTAGCCAGTTCATAGCGCGCTTTACGCTCATTATATTGTAATTGAAAATCTTCAGGGTCTAATTTCGCCAATAGTTGCCCTTTTTTTACCTGCTCACCGGCTAATACAGGAAATTCAACCAACTCACCATTGACCCTAAAAGCCAGGTACGAGCCCTGGTTTGCAACGACTTCCGCAGGAAAACTGCGTATGTTTGTTTGCGAATCATGGCCAATACTAAATAATTTAACAGGGCGAATCGGCTCTTCTTTAACTATTTTCTCGGGCTCCGAGCAGCCTATTAAACTTAGTAATGTCGCAGATAGTAAACATAAGCGAAACAGTGGCATTATATCTCCATGATAAAAAAAGGCTAAATAAGTCAGTGCAGCATACGCTGCAAACATATAAAATAAAATTCATTAAATTTTAGAAACTCAATAAGTTTTACTTATAATGTGCTGGGCTGGCTATGAAACTTAACCAATTACAAATTTTAGATGCTATTGTGCAAAGTGCGAGCTTAAGTGGCGCTGCATTAAAGCTACATAAAACTCAGCCTGCATTGACACTGGCGATTAAAAACTTAGAGGCGAAATTAGGTTTTGATCTACTCGACCGTTCTAAATACCGATTACAACTTACCGAAAAAGGACGTATTTTTCATCGTGAAGCTAAACAGCTTTTAAACGCGAATGAGCAGCTTACACAGCTTGCAACCGAGCTGGCGCTGGGGAATGAAGCGCAATATAGAGTTTGCTATGAGCAAATTTGTCATATGCAAAGTTATAACGAGATCATAAGTAATACTTTTAAGCATTTTTCTAGTACAGAATTTCGTTTAACCAGTGGTAAACGGTTTGTATCTTTAGAGCAAGTGAATACCGGCCAAGCCGAGCTTGGGATTGGCCCATGGTTTGATTTATTTCATGCCACCGGCGATTTAGAAAGCTTACCGATAGGCAAGCTCGATATAGGTATTGTTGGCGCAAAAGGGATTTTACCTAAGCAGCTTACCTACGATGAGTTACAGCTTTACCCGTGTTTAGCGATGTTTGAAAGTGGCTTGAGCATAGACAGCGACAGGCTGTCTTATTCTAAAGGGGCTGCGGTGATGAAAATAGATGACATATCTACCCTAAAGTCGTTTTTATTGTCAGGTGCAGGATGGGCAATGATGAGCTTAGGCCACTGTAAAAAAGAAATTGCCGCGGGCTCATTACAGCAAATAATAGTAACAGACAGAGAGCATCAGTTTAGCGCGCAAATTCGTGCTTTTCGTCAACATGCTATGCACCATGGTCCTGTTGCCCGTAAAATTTGGCAGCAATTTGAATTACTCAGTCAGGAGTACTTAAATAATAATGGACGTTAATAAAGAAACGGTTATTTATACTATTATTGCGAGTATACCCTCAGGGTGTGTTGCCAGTTATGGCCAAGTAGCGGCGCTTGCAGGGTATCCTAATAATGCAAGGCTAGTTGGCCGATTATTAAAAGAGATGCCTAAAGATTCGGCGATCCCGTGGCATCGAGTGGTTAATAGCCAAGGTAAAATATCGTTTCCCGAAGGAAGCGATAAATACCAAGAACAACGACAAAAACTGTTATTAGAAGGTGTTAATTTTAACAATAATAAAGTGAATATGCGCGAGTGTAGATGGGAGTGATATAACCACTCTCAGCAGATAAGTGTACGCGTAGGTCGGATAAGCGAAGCGCCATCCGACAAAGTAAAATACCTTGCCAATAATTCTCAATATTTAATGTTGTCGAGTAGCCAGAGAGTGCCATGAGCGGATTTTAAAGGCGTGTATCTGAAAATCTGTTGGGTGGCGCCTTCGGCTTAACCAACCTACCTTTTAATGTAGGTTGGACAAGTGGCGGAGCCTCGCCATCCGACAAAAATAATGAATTTACCAGAAACAGCCCAATTTACCCGTTAGCGATATAAATAACTGATTTGTACTGTAAGTTAAACCATCTATATTGACTGTCGGCTGTGTGCCATGAGCCGACTATCAGCCGTAACTCGTTTCTGCCCCAAAATAACTTAAAGTAAATGCTCTAAGAATGGCTTTGAACGAGCAGCAATAATTCACTAGCGAATGAATCAGGTTCAAGTTAACCTTAATATTTTGCTAATTTAAGGTGTATTAGCTAAATAATGATGGTCAAGTAACCTCTGTGGTGAGCTTTGTGCAAAATTAAAGCTTTATTAAAGACGATTTTATTGTTTGATAAATAACAATTGAAATTAGCTAAAAGCAGTATTACACCTTTCTGATTTTTTTAGTAGTATCATAGTTACAGATGGAGTTTAAATAATAAAATGGTGGCAACCATTTTTAAAGGGATGTTGTATGGAGTTCATTTTTGTAATTACTGTTGTTATTTTGATAATTTGGTTAAGTACCAGTTCACGCTCAAATTCAAATAAAAAAAAGCCTAAAGTAATAAATAATCCGAGGCAAAGTATAAAAGAAACTCCTGATTCGCCAGCTTCTATATCTGATCTACCAAATGACGAAAGCAGCCCGATAAAATCTATTAAAATTAATAATGCATCAGTAAGTGTTGAGTTACACGAACAAACGAATGAATTAACCACTGCAAAGCAGATTAATCCAAAACCTCGTATCACCGTAGTTAATATACCTACCCCAATTATAGAAAGTGCTGATAGTTCGACACATTCTAAAGACGATTTAGCTACATTTAATATTTTTGATAGCACTGAGCCTCAAAATATAAGCGTTAAAAGTACAAGAAAAGCCCAATGGCTTGATAAGAATAAAGAAACTATTGTACAAAAGCGTAAGCTAATGGGGTTGATATACATAGGTGAGCAAATGGAGTCTATGAGAAGTTATGACTCTGACCCTGCGCTAATAAACTATACTTTACCTGCATCAATACCTTTAGGGCACCAACTGGGTTATTACACTGATGATTCGCTAGGTTACTGGCCGAGTTATAGCAGACTTTCTAGGCAATGTAGAGGCGCCTACCTCGACTGGTTGGCAACCGACAGAAGCGCAGCCAGTACCCCAATAGGATTCGTGTTTTTGTACTTTTATGGATTTGAAAGATTTGTTGTTGTGAACAACACAGACGATAAAGTTGCAGATGAACAATTCGAGGATATTTTTAATGAAGTCCTTCGTTTACACAAGGTATTTGCTTCAAATCGATCTTTTGCTGGTTACTCAGCAAACTTTTTAGAATTTATGTATTTACTAAAACCTGAATTATTTAAAAGTAAAAAACACATATTACCGAAGACGCGTCATTCACTACTTTTTAAATTACGTCTTTCAGAGCAAATAGCTACCACAGAAAGAGTCGATGATGAGCTGGCACTTGAATGGATCAAAAATACAGACCAATACAATTTAAAAACAGCAGCTAGGCGTTGCGATGTAGAGTTTGATGCACTTTTTAAACTTTACTACAAGCAAAAATTCCCTGAGGGAATGCAGGTTAAGCCTAATAAAACTAAATTAAACGCTGAGTACTTTGCTGCTAGCGGCAGCCTTCCTAGTGTTAAAATTTCACTCGACGGTTTGCCTGATCCGAGCATATTAAAAGCACCTATAAAAAAGCTCATCCCTATAGCAGATAAAGCCACTGAGGAACTAGCTAGTTATAGCCGTTATTTAGCTAAGGCTGATACCAGCAAAGGTGATTTAGCTGGATTAATGCTGTTGCCTCGCGCCATTGCTAGTAGCCAACCATCACCATTAATCGAAAAGTTTAAAGCGTGGGCTAAGGCTATCATTTTAGAAAATGATGGGGTAACAAATGTATCTGAATTTTGGTTGCAAACAGACTTACCAGCACCAAAAGCGATAAATAAAAAGGAAAGTGAACTCATTTATAACTTGGCGAGCTTTGCTGATATAGGTATTGCGCCTGACTTGCGTTACCACCATGCAAAACCTAAGTTAGATGACAAACTTGTATTATTTACTCCAGGGCATGGGGAAGAGTTCGTCCCTAGTCATGCGTTTATCCAAGTTGGTATCGCACTGCGTTTAGGTGCTATGGTTGCAAATATAGATGGGGTTGTAGATGAGTCTGAAAGTTCTGAGCTAGAAAAGCTAATTACTCATGATGAAAAATTAACTGATACAGAAAAGCGATCTTTAAAGGCTTATCTTACATGGCGATTAGTTACACCATCTGATAATGCAGGGTTAAAAAATAGACTTAATAATTTAGGTGAAACAGAAATAGAATTTGTGAAGCGGTTTATTCTGTCTATTGCGCTCGCAGATGGCAACGTCGATAACAAAGAAGTAAAACAAATCGAAAAACTCTACGCGAATTTAGGATTGAATAAAGAGTCTGTCACGAGTGATATTCATCAGCTTACTACAAGTAGTCACCAGCTTGCGCCAAAAAGTCAAAACTCATCAGAATTTAGCTTAGATGAAACAATCTTAGCCCTTCATGAAAGCCAAACAACAGAAGCTAAAAATATGCTGGAAAAGATCTTTACCTCAGATGAAGATGAAAGCGATTATATTGAAGTCTCAGAGCTGACAAACGAAGTTGATGGGTTAGATCAGGCTCATAGCCAGTTGTTTGAAAAGCTATGTGCTAAAGCGCAATGGGGTCGCGAAGAGGTAGCTCAAATATGTAGTGAGCTAAAATTAATGGTCGATGGTGCTATAGAAACCATTAATGACTGGTCATTTGATTTAGTAGATGCACCAGTAATTGATGACGACGGTGATATATACATCGATGAAGAAATAGTCGAAGAAATAAGGGAGTTATAGCAATGACAGCAAAAAAAATTAGAGCAAAAGAGCGTGATGCAATTATACAATCTCTTAAATCAGGTGTTACCCCAAAAGTCGGCATACAGCATATACAAGTAGGCCGTGGTAATGAACTTAAAGCGCTCATTAAAGATATCGACAGAGTGACAGAGGGCGGCTCTGCTTTTCGGTTAATTATTGGCGAATATGGCTCAGGTAAAACATTCTTTTTAAGTGTTGTAAGGGCGATAGCATTAGAGCGAAAGCTAGTTACTGTTAATGCGGACTTATCTCCCGACCGTCGTATTCATGCATCATCAGGACAAGCCAGAAACTTGTATTCTGAGTTAATGAGAAACATGTCTACTCGTAATAAGCCTGATGGTAATGCATTGACCAGTGTGGTTGAAAAGTTTATTACCGAGGCACGAAAAGAAGCTGATAATACAAGCAAAGAAATAACCACAGTGATCCACGAAAGGCTCGCGTCTCTCTCTGAGCTTGTAGGTGGTTACGACTTTGCAAAAGTTATAGAAGCATACTGGACAGGCCATGAAACAGATAACGAGCAACTTAAGAACAACGCTGTAAAATGGTTAAGAGCAGAATATGCAACAAAAACAGATGCTCGCAAAGATCTTGGTATAAGAAGTATTATTTCAGATGCATCGTTTTATGATTCTCTAAAGTTGATGAGTTTATTTGTAAGGCAAGCTGGCTACGAAGGGTTATTAGTTAACCTCGATGAAATGGTAAATCTATACAAACTCAATAGCACCCAAGCACGATTATCAAATTACGAGCAAATTCTAAGAATACTCAACGACTGCTTACAAGGATCGGCTGAGTACTTAGGGTTTTTACTCGGTGGTACACCCGAGTTTTTACTTGATCCAAGAAAAGGGTTATATAGCTATGAGGCTCTGCAATCTCGCCTCGCTGGCAACACATTTGCTAAACAAGCTGGTGTTATTGATTACTCATCCCCCGCATTACACTTGGCAAGTTTAACCCCAGAAGAATTATTTATACTACTTAAAAACCTGAGACATGTTTTTGCATCAGGTGACGAATCGCTATATTTAGTGCCTGACGAGTCCCTAAAAGCATTTTTAGTCCATTGCAGTAAAACAATTGGAGACGCTTACTTCAGAACGCCAAGAAATACGATCAAAGCGTTTTTAGATATGCTTGCCGTGATTGATCAAAACCCAAACATTTCGTGGGACAGCTTAATAGAAAATGTTGATATAGCAAAGGAAAAACCTTCCGATGTAGAGTTAGGCATTGAATCTGAAGACGATGAGCTAGCTGACTTTAAAATATGATCGACGCACACGAAAAGCTCGATTTTCGCATTCAGCAGTGGATTTTTAAACAAGGTTGGGATCGGCTCAGAGAGATACAATGTTTAGCAATTGACCCTATTCTTTCAGGCAATACTGATGTGCTTATTAGTGCCTCTACTGCCGCAGGTAAAACTGAAGCATTTTTTCTACCTGCAATAAGTAGCATCGCAGATGAAGTAAGCGGTGTGGGTATTTTATATATCAGCCCGCTAAAGGCGTTAATAAACGATCAAGACCGAAGGCTAGAAAGCTTGTCAGATTTGTTAGACATACAAGTTACCCCCTGGCATGGTGATAGCTCTCAAGGTCGAAAAAATAAGCTGAAACGAAATCCATCTGGCATCATTTTAATTACACCAGAGTCTCTAGAGTCATTATTAATAAGAGACAGTGGCTGGGTAAAGTCTGCTTTTCAAAATTTAAAGCATATAGTTATAGATGAATTTCACGCATTTATTGGTACTGAGCGTGGCCATCACTTATTGAGCTTACTGCACCGCTTAGAGCATCTGCTTGGCCGTGTAAACGCACCAATCCCCAGAACCGCTTTAAGTGCCACTTTAGGTGACTTAGAAAGTGTCCCGGCATCTTTAAGACCCAACAAATCACTGTCTTGTAAAATAATAAAGCAAACGCAGTCTTCATCAACGTTAAAAATGCAAGTGAAGGGATACATTGAAAGCGCTGTAGTAACAGATGAGGCGGTTACTGCGGAGCAAAGCGTATGTAACGATTTATATGGCCTTTGCCGTGGTGGAAACCACTTGGTGTTTGCAAACAGCAGAAGTCGCACCGAAAGCATTGCGACCACTCTTGCTGAGATGTGTGTGAGTAACACTGTGCCTAACGAGTTTTTTCCACATCACGGCTCGTTAGCCAAAGAAATGAGAGAAACACTTGAATCTCGGCTTCAGCAAGATCAAAAGCCCACTACAGCAGTGTGTACTATGACTTTGGAGTTAGGCATTGATATAGGCAAGGTTAACTCTGTCGTGCAAGTTACTGCGCCGCATTCTATTGCAAGTTTACGGCAGCGCATGGGTCGTTCAGGTAGGCGTGGTGGCGCTAGTATTTTGCGAATGCTGATAACAGAGGCTGAACTTACAGAGCAATCAAGTATTGTAGATAAACTGCGGCTTGAATTAGTTCAATCGCTAGCGATGATACGGTTATTGGTTGCAAGTAAGTGGTATGAACCGGCAGACACTTCGCTCTATCACTTTTCAACATTACTTCATCAAATCTTAGCGCTAATCGCGCAATGGGGGGGTATAAGAGCAGATCAAATATACGTATTACTTTGTAAAGACGGGCCATTCCAAAAAGTTACTGTTACGCATTTTAAAGGTTTGCTATCTCACATGGGAAATATAGAGCTTATTACCCAGCTGGGTAGTGGTGAACTTGTTTTAGGTTATATGGGGGAAAAAGTAACAAATCATTATACGTTTTATGCCGTTTTTAAAACACCTGAAGAATTTAGAATCGTAACTGGTAGTAAAACATTAGGGACATTGCCCGTAGACAGTCTAATTTTAGAAGGCCAACATATTATATTTGCGGGTAAACGTTGGGTGGTTAAGCTAGTCGATACAGACAAAAAAGTGATCTCAGTACAGCATGCAAAAGGAGGGAAACCACCTAAATTTGGTGGTTCAGGGATGGCTGTACATGATGTAGTGAGACAAGAAATGCTTAAAATTCTGGAAGAAGGTGACTACAGAGTTCAAGTTGGTGAACAAAGAATTGAATTTGGTGATGCAGTTGCTCAAGCACTTTTCAAAGAAGGGGCCGACTTTTTTAAAACTGCAAAACTTGAAAGTACGCATTTCTTACAGTATGGCAATACAGCCGTTGTTTTGCCCTGGGCCGGCGATAAAGTTGTAAATACACTCGTTGCAGTACTTATACACAAAGGGTTTGGAGCAGGTGCATTTGCAGGAATTATAGAAGTTGAGAATACCTTAATTGATGATGTTATCGGGGCTCTTAAAAGCTTTCGAGATGATCAAACTATATCAGCAATTGATTTAGCTGATGCTATTGCAGAAAAAGCCATAGATAAGTTTGATGAGTATTTACCTCAAGAAATTCTTGCAAAAGGGTATGCCGCTAGAGCATTTGATGTAGAGAAGGCCCGAGTATTGATCAAAAAGTTGAGCTGAACTCGTACATTTTTTGAATTGAAATTTGTTCTTATTTTTTAATTTAAAGTACCAAATTCTTTGTATATTTCATGCTAAATATACTTTTTTATTATTAACTTATTGGAGCTTTTGTGCCTTTAGAATTCTGAGTGATACTTTGCTTTGACTCTAATGGCTGAAAGAATATTGAAATTGGATAAAATGACAATTGTTGCTACTATTTTGATTTTTTCAGCTGGTGTAATTATCGGTCAAGGGTTTTCATTTGAAGTTAAATTAAGTGATTTGATAGCTCTGTTTGCTACCTTAATTACCTTTACTTTTGCATGGCGTAGTCTGAAACATAATGAAAGGCAATTTTCAAATTCAATTCAGCCAGTAATTGAAAAAATGGAGTATTTTAATAGTTCCGTTGGCAAATATCGTTATAACATTAAAAATTATGGTAGCGGAACTGCTGTAAATTTAAAGTATAAAATTTTATTTCAGGGAAAAGAGCTTACACAATCTGAGCTAACTAACATGTTAAAAAAGGAATTAAATTGCTCAATTAGCATTGGTGGACCATTAGGCATGAGTCCAAATGATTCACATGATTTAATGAATCTTGATAGATTAAATAGTAAAGAGCAAATTCAGAAGCTCTATCATTTATTTAACTTTTTAAGAGTTGAATTGGCTTATAGTACAACCCAAGGACAAGTTTTAGTCAAAGAATTGTACTTTGGGCAAATTTAAACAAGCCGAAATGGTTAAACCATGACTACATATATTCCACACATCAAGGGTCATCAATACCTGCTCGTGGCATAAAGCTGCAGGTCGGTTTCTGAGCTATCTCATTTATGTCCAAAAACGAGTTTGAGCGACCGTCTGTTTCTCGCTCAAACCAGACTAATCTAAATGGCTTAACCAGCCTAATAAACATAATTACTGATCGAAATATAATGGCTAACACATCCACCAATAACAAAAAGATGCCAAACAGCGTGGCTATACTGAGTGCTTTTAGCGCTGTAAAACAATGTACCCACGCTATAAAACAAACCACCAGTAAGCAGCCAGTAAAGTGCGTTGATAGGTAAGTTTGAGTAAAGTGGGTATATAATTGCCAGTGCAAACCAGCCCATCAATAAATAGGTAGCGAGTGATACTTTTTTATTACCATTTTTAACAAGCAGTTTATAAGCAACGCCAGCTAAAGCTACTGTCCAAATAAATACCAAGGTGGCCCAAGACCAAACCCCAGATAAAGAGAGTAATAAAAAAGGGGTATATGTGCCAGCAATAAGCATGTAAATAGCACAGTGGTCACATTTTTTATAAAACGCTCTTAATTTAGGACGAACACTGGCGTGATAAAGAGTAGAGGACAAAAATAAAATAAATAAGCTGCTGCCATAAACGACTGTGCTGGCGTAACCTTTTACAGAGTTAGCTTGTTTAAATAAATCCCAAATTACAAATGCAGCAAATAAAATACCTAAAGCATGACTAACAACATTTAATAGCTCTTCTTTTTTAGAATAGGGCGCTTCAAAAGACATAACAGATCTTACCACTTTGCGAATAAATTTTAGTGTACATGTGTACGCTGAAATTTTCAAATACGAAATAAAGTCATTAATTTACTGAACATTAACAAACACACTATTATTTGGTTTTATTTTTAAATTCATTGGTCAAAATTACTAATCTAGATTTTGTGGATTTCTTTTGAATTTATTTATTTCATTTTAAAACAATGGTTTATAAAGTTTTTCTATTGTGGCATAGCCCTTGATAGTAACTAAGCGTACTAACCAATAAACAAACAAGGAATACTATTATGAATACTTCAATCAACATCACAATCGCAAGCTTACTTGTATTAGGTTCAACTAACGTTAACGCTACAGAGGTCGATTTAGATATTACAGATATGCTAACTAAAACAGTGTCTACTTATGTATCACAAGCAACCTATGAACTTGAAGAGTCAGTAAAAGAAGCTGTTTCTTTTGATGCCGAAGCTATTTTAGATGGTTTACTACAAACCAACCCAGTTGTTGATAATAGTGGCATTGATGAAAAGCAACTTGTAGTAAAAACACAACAAAAGCAATAAAAATAGGGAATAAGTGATGAACAGCGAGTTCGAATTGTTAGCCCTGATGTTGGCGCCAGTGGCAAGTGTACTGAGTGTATATTACATCGCTTACATGATAAAAAATGTGGGAACGAGGTTTAATTAGCGAATACACTTACACGGTAAAACAATCGATGTAACTAAAGCTGATCGACTTCAATAGAGCGCACGTAAATAAAGGCAGAGTGTTTGAAAGAAGTAGACTTTATGAAACGTGCGATTTTCCCATTACCTATTTTTATATTACCTGAAGGCTATACGCGATTACGTATATTTGAGCCTCGTTATTTGACGATGGTTAAAAACGCATTAAAAACAAACAGCGGTTTTGTACTTTGCACCTTCGAACACGACACACCATTTAATATAAGCGCCCAAGGGTGTTTAATGGATATTATTGATTTCGACCAAGACGAAAGCGGTATGCTGTTGATTGATGTTTTTGCATCAAAAAGTGTGCAACTAGATAACGTGTACCAAGACGAACAGGAGTTACGCTATGGTGAGGTCTCTGCGTGCAATACACCTTATTGGTACAATAGCAGTAATCATGACATTGGCGAACATCAACTACTTCAAGTGGCATTAGAAGAAGTATTCTCTAATAATTCACAGCTACAGTCTCTTTATAAACATACCCAGTTTAATCAACTTACTTGGGTTGTTGCCAGATGGCTTGAGCTTCTCCCTATTTCTATTGAGAAAAAACAACAACTTGCATTTGAAACTAATTTTGATAACTTGCTGAATTTCCTCCATACTGTGATTAATAATGAATTTGCCTAAAATAATTATGATCCGCTTATATTCTTAGCTCGTAATGGTACTTACAAAAGCTATAACGGGACATTTTACTATGGTAAGTCAACAACAAATATTACGTTGTGAACCTAACACAGGTAAGTATACTGCCATGCCAGAAACGCCAAGTACGGAGCTCAGGGAAGCATTAGTTAATGTAGCCCAATCTCGCGATAAAAAATCTTTCGCGTACTTGTTTGAATATTTTGCACCAAAGATCAAACGCTTTGGCATTAAGCAGTTTGGTGTAGAAGCCCAAGCAATGGAGTTGGTGCAAGAAACGCTCACTTCAGTGTGGCGAAAAGCGCATTTGTACAACAGCGACAAAGGCGCAGCCACTACGTGGGTTTATACGGTAATGCGTAATGCGTCCTTTGATATGCTTCGAAAGATGAAAAGCAACAAAGAAGAAAATATCAGCGAAGACATCTGGCCGTTATTGAATGAATCAGAAGATACACATCACGAATACAGTGACCACCTTGAAGATAAACAAATTAAGCGCTACCTAGATAAACTGCCACAAGCACAAAGAGAAGTGGTACGCGGTGTTTACTTTCAAGATATGTCGCAAGAGCAGCTTGCTCAACAATTAAACATTCCAGTAGGCACGGTAAAATCACGATTACGTTTAGCCTTGCAGAAATTACGTAATGAAATGGGAGATCAGCATGATTAAACATCACCCGAGTGAAACACTACTTACACAATACTGTGCAGCAACACTTCCCGCATCACTAAGCTTAGCCGTATCTATTCATGTAGACATGTGCCCAATATGCCAAGCTGAGGTTGAAAAACTCGAGGCAAGTAATGCAAAAGCAGTGTTTAGTGACAACATGAATGTTAATAACGATGAGCAAAGCGACGATATAGCGGACTCAGGGTTGCTTGAATTAATCACGTCAGACGATTCGATTGATGAAGTTTATGCTGTTGAACCTGTTACTATTGATGTGAATGACCATAATTACAGCTTACCAAGAGCATTAACACGTATTTCTTATAGCAAATTTACACAAGTAGGTAAGCTTGCTCGTTCACGTATAGCGCTTGACGATGGGCATTTGCGCTCGAGTTTATTGCACATAGACGCAGGCGGCGAAATTCCTGAGCATACACATACAGGTTTTGAAGTTACGCTACTTCTTGATGGCGAATTTACAGATGAAGAAGGCAGTTATGTACCAGGTGATTTTATTTGGCAAGATGGCCGTCATCAACATACTCCTTTAACAAAAGAGGGATGTTTGTGCTTTACTGTTGTTAGTAGTGCGCTACATTTCAATAAAGGACTTAGCAAGTTACTTAACCCAATTGGTGGCTTGATTTATTAAGAGAATCTATGCAAACAGATACAATAAAAATAGGTATTAGCGCCTGCTTAGCAGGCGAAAAGGTAAGATTTGACAGCGGCCACAAAAAATCTAACTTTTGTATGGAAGAGCTGGCAAAACATGTTGAATATAAAATGTATTGTCCTGAGGTTGCGGTAGGTTTACCAATACCCCGTCCAACAATTCGTCAAGTAAAAACAGGCGATACTATTAAAGTGTGTCGTCCGGATGGTACGGGAGATGTTGGCCCGCAGCTCACAGAGTACGGTAAAAAAATAGCTACAGAACAAGCGGGGCATCTAAGTGGATTCGTTTTTTGTGCTAAGAGCCCAAGCTGTGGCATGGAGCGGGTAAAAATTTACAATGAAGCAGGAACGGGTAACACCTCTGAGGGCGTTGGCTTCTTTGCTGAACAAATCATGAAACACAATCCTTTACTACCTTGCGAAGAAAATGGACGTTTAAATGACGTTCATTTACGCGAGAATTTTGTAATGCGTGTTTATACATTACATAACTGGCAACAGTTAGTGAAAGAGCCGGTTACTGTACATCGTTTGACCCAGTTCCATGCTCAATACAAATACTTGTTAATGGCTCATAATTATCAAGCGTATCGTGATTTAGGCAATCTACTTGGAACGTTTGTAGGTGACGATGTTAATGCTCTAGCCGACGAGTACATTTTAGGTTTAATGACCGCGCTTAAACGACCTGCTTCAAGAAAAAATAATTCTAATACGTTGATGCATTTGCAAGGTTACTTCAAAAAAGATTTATCAAAAATCGAAAAAGAAGAAATGCGAGATGCAATTGACGAGTATCGCCAAGGGTTGGTGCCGCTTTATGTACCACTAACCTTGCTTAAACATCATTTAAAGGTTCACCCGAATGAGTATTTAAGCAAGCAAATATACTTTAACCCTTATCCTAATGAACTTAAGCTACGTTACGGTTTGTAATGAATACACTATTTTGGTTTAGGCGCGATTTGCGCCTTTTTTCTAACGAAGCGCTTATTGAAGCGCTAAATAATGGTGCTAAACACGCCATTTTTTTTGTGTGCGAAAAACAATGGGCACAGCATAATACTGCCCCAATTCAAATTGACTTACTAAAACGCAGAGTCAGTTATATCCGTGAAAAATTAGCTGAGTATGGCATTAATTTACACGTGATAGAGGCTCCTTATTTCACAGACTGCCAAACTAAGCTTCTCGATTTTTGTCAGCAGTATGAGATTAAACACATAATAGCCAATAAAGAATATGAACTTAATGAGTTTAATAGAGATAAAGCGATTCAAGCGCAATGCGATCAACAGCAAATAACATTTACTTTATACGAAGGTGATATCATTGCTCCCGTAGGTAGTGTACGCACTCAAAATAATGAAATGTATAAAGTGTTTACGCCCTTTAAGCGGGCGTGGCTAAAACAATATCAAGATACTCACTTTAGCTTGGTGCCGTGGCCATTATCTTCAAATCCTATTGAGATTGAATCGTGTGAATTACTCAGCAGTGATGACAGCTCAAAAAAATGGCCGGTTGATGACGACACTTTAGCTAATGTAGTCGATAATTTTATCCATGATAAATTAGCAAGTTATGATGATGTACGCGATATACCTAGTGTAAAAGGAACATCGGGTTTAAGCCCCTATTTAGCACTAGGGGTTGTTAGTAGTAAACAATTAATGGTTAATATACAACAACATTACCCCGATATACTGACCACCTCAAAAAGTAAAACGTTTACCTGGGTTAACGAGCTGATCTGGCGTGAATTTTATAAACACCTCATTGCCGAATTTCCTAAATTATCGCGCGGTGCTAATTTCAACGAAAAGTACGATAGTGTTGTTTGGCGTGATAATGAGGCTGAGTTTAAGCTTTGGTGTGAAGGCCGTACAGGCTATCCACTTGTTGATGCTGCCATGCAACAGCTATTGCAAACTGGTTGGATGCACAACCGTTTGCGAATGGTAGTGGCAAGTTTCTTAACTAAACATCTTTTAATCGACTGGCGTAAGGGCGAGCAGTTTTTTATGCAGCATCTTATTGATGGCGATTTAGCCTCAAACAATGGTGGTTGGCAATGGGCTGCAAGTACCGGCTGTGACGCACAACCTTACTTTAGGGTATTCAACCCCATTACCCAAAGCGAACGCTTTGATCCAAATGGTGATTTTATCCGTAAATATCTGCCTGAATTACAAAAAGTGCCAGATAAACACATTCATTTCCCACATACTTACTTAGCAGCAACGGGACAAAGTGAACACTGTTACTGGCCAGCAATAGTTGATCATAAAGCGGCACGAGCGAGGGCTTTAGCTGCATTTAAGGTGTGATATGGATAACCAATTATCAGTCGATAAATTTGTAGAAATATATCAAAAGCTTGATAAAGATAACCTAGAGTTATTAACTGAAATTTACGCTCAAAACATTCACTTTATAGATCCGCTGCACGAGATTAATGGCCTTGAAGATTTAAGGCGTTATTTTTGTGGTTTATATAGTAATGTTAAGCATTGTCGATTTGACATAACCGACTCATTTACCAACGATAATAACGCATTTGTGTATTGGACAATGCATTATTCTCACCCAAAACTTAACGCGGGCAATACAATTTCAGTGCAAGGGCACAGCAAGTTGGTATTTGAAGGCGACAAGATTGTAAAACATCGAGATTACTTTAATGCTGGTGAGCTTTTGTATAAGCATATTCCATTACTGGGCAACATTATTAATTTTATTGATAAAAGGGCTGGTTAACTATGATTACCCTTATTACAGGTGCAACGTCGGGTATTGGTGAACAACTTGCTATTAAGTATGCCGAGCAGGGTGATACAGTGATCGCTTGCGGGCGTAATACGCAAAAACTTGCTGAACTAGGTAAACACAACAACATAGAAACCTGCCAATTTGACGCCACTAATTTACAAGATATAAAAGCGGCAACGTTAGGGTACACTCAATTTGACCGCGTAATTCTCAATGCTGGCAACTGCGAGTATGTTGACGATGCACGTAATTTTGATAGCGCCTTATTTGAGCGCGTTATTAATGTTAATTTATTATCAATGGGTTACTGCTTAGAGGCACTTTTGCCAAAAATAGTCTCGGGCGGGCAATTAGTGATGGTTAGTTCAAGTGTTACTTATTTACCATTACCGCGTTCAGAAGCCTACGGCGCATCAAAGGCAGGTGTTAGCTATTTAGCTAAGAGCCTAGCGGTAGATTTAACTGATGTTGATGTGACATTAGTACACCCTGGTTTTGTGAAAACCCCTTTAACTGATAAAAATGATTTCCCTATGCCGATGGCTGTTACAGCCGAAAAAGCGGCTGACTATATAATAAAAGGCGTCGCTAAACGCCGCAAAGAAGTTCATTTCCCCTATCGTTTTACACTTATACTTAAAGCATTGCGAATATTGCCACTTTCGCTTTGGCTTAAAATTGCAAAAGGATTAACCCGTTGAAAAAAATAGCAATAATTGGGACTGGCGTATCAGGTTTAACCTGCGGGCATTTACTGCACAAGCATTACGATGTCACATTATTTGAAAAAAATGATTATATTGGTGGTCACACCGCAACTGTAGATGTAGAGCACAGCGGTATTAATTACGCGGTAGATACGGGGTTTATTGTATTTAATGATAGAACGTACCCTTATTTTGAAAAGTTGCTTGAACGCATTGGTGTAAAACGTAAACCGACACAAATGAGTTTTAGTGTGCATAACGAAGCAACCGGCTTTGAATACAATGGGCATACATTTAGTAGTTTATTTGCTCAGCGCAGAAATATAGTTAGACCTAAATTTTGGCGTTTATTGTATGACATCGTGCGTTTTAATAAGTTATGTAAGGCTTTGCACGCGAAAGGTCACTACACAGAGCAATCACTAGGTCAATTATTACAACAACATCGTTTTAATGATTTCTTTAAATACCACTACATTTTACCTATGGGTGCTGCCATTTGGTCTACTAGCATTAAAGAAATGGAAAATGTAGGGGTTGAGTTTTTTGTAAAGTTTTTCTTCAACCATGGTTTGCTAGACATTACTAATAGACCTCAATGGTACGTTATTCCCGGTGGCTCGCGAGAATACATTAAGCCTTTAATTGCCGGTTTTGCCGACAACATAAAACTTAACAGTCACATTAAGTCTGTGACTAGAAACGCAGAAGGCGTAACAATTACCTTTGCAGATGATCAGCAAGCACAGTTTGATAAAGTCATTTTTGCCTGTCACTCTGATCAAGCTTTAGCTTTGCTTGGCGATCCTTGTGAGCAAGAAACCACTGTTTTAGGTGCTATCCCGTACACAGAAAACTCAGTAGTACTTCACACTGATGAATCATTATTACCGGATAGAAAAGCCGCATGGGCAAGTTGGAATTATTTGCTCAATAATAATACCGATAAAGCGGCGGTGGTTACGTATCAAATGAATATACTGCAAGGGATCAAATCAGATACACAGTTCTGCGTTACCTTGAACCACTTAGAAGGTATTAATCAGAGTAAAATTTTACGTGAATTTACCTATCATCATCCGGTATTTAACCAATCATCTATTGCCGCTCAACAGCAAAAGCATACCGTTGATGGGCAAAATAACACGTACTTTTGCGGAGCGTATTGGTACAACGGTTTTCATGAGGATGGTGTGCGCAGCGCCGTTGATGTGGCCAAGCAATTTGGAGTAGAGTTTGACTAATGCAGTGTATTTAGGCGATGTTAAACATCGCCGTTTTGCTGTTAAACATCATGCGTTTAATTACCCGCTTTATATGATGTGGGTTGACTTAAATAACATCGAAGCACTTAATGGGGTACATAAACAACTTGGTACCACAGGATTTAAGGCTTTAAAATTTAAACAGTATGACTATTTGAAAGGATTGGCGAACACTGACAATAAGCCCATTGTAGAGCGTGCTCACGCTCAGTTAGCTGCGCTAGGTGTTGAAGAAAAGTTCAGTCATGTTTATATGTTAGGGCAGTTACGCTGCTTGGGTATTTACTTTAGCCCCGTTAATTTTTATTTTTTTGGCCATGACGATAATCAATTTAGCTACATGGTCGCTGAGGTGAGTAATATCCCATGGAATGAACGACATTACTACTTGGTTCCACTACAAAAAAAAGTGAACTTTAAGAAAGTTTTTTCCGTATCACCTTTCATGAACTTAGATATGAACTACCATTGGACTGTTCGACAAAAGCAAGACAATATACTGATACGTATAGAAAATAAGCGTGATGACGAATTACTTTTTGACGCATCGTTAAGGTTACAGCGTCAAACACTCTGCACAGCACAAATGAGTAAATTGCTTAAGCGTTTTCCAGCAATGACATGGTCTATTTTCAAAGGTATTTACTATCAGGCATTTAAACTGTTTGTAAAAAAAGTCCCATTTTTAGGTCATTCAGGTAGATCATAATTTTTTATTAATTTATGTTGTTTAACAAGTAATAACAATAATATAGGTAAGTGTATGGAAAAGGTATCGAGCTTACGCGTTCAAGAACGCACAAGTTGGTTTACTAACTTATACAAGAAGTTAGTATTCAAAGCGTTCTCGTCTATTGAAACAGGCCAAATAGTGCTTGTAGACAATAATCAGCAGTCTGTATTTGGCGATACGTCATCAGAGCTTAAAGTAACGGTAACCGTTAATGATACTGCTATGTATAAAGCATTTGCGCTCTCGGGAAGTATTGGCGCGGGAGAATCTTACATATTAGGGCAGTGGCAGTGTGATAACTTAACTCGGTTGATCGAAATTTTTGCAATTAACCAAGATCAACTAGACGCATTTGAAAAGAAATTCGCTTTTTTTAGTAACATTGCTCATCGTATAAACCACATTAAAAATAAAAACTCTCATTCGGGTTCTAAAAAGAATATTGTTGCTCACTACGACTTAGGCAATGATTTATACGAGTCCTTTTTAAGTAAAGAAATGCTTTATTCAAGTGCCGTATACCCAAGTAAAGACGCCACCCTCGAGCAAGCACAGCAATACAAATTACAGCGTATTTGTGAGCAAGTTGAGTTACAACAAGGCGACACCGTCATTGAAATTGGTACGGGTTGGGGAGCATTTGCAATTTATGCGGCTACTCACTACGACTGCCATGTAACAACCACTACCATCTCTGATGAACAGCACGATTATGTTGCAAATAAAATTAAAGAGCTTGGGCTTAAAAACAAAATAACCTTGCTCAAACAAGATTACCGTTTATTAACCGGTAAATACGATAAGCTAGTATCAATTGAGATGATAGAAGCGGTTGGTCATGAGTACTTGCCTAGTTTTTTCACTCAGTGCGGTCAGCTATTAAAAGACGACGGTGCTATGCTTATTCAAGCAATTACAATTAGCGATCAGCGTTACCAACATTATTTAAAAAATTCTGACTTTATTCAGCAGTATATTTTTCCTGGTGGGTGTTTGCCTTCGCTCAACGAAATGAGTGAGCAAATAAAAAATCATACCGATATGAATATCCACACAGTTAGCGATATTGGAGCTCACTACGCAAGAACCCTTGCTGATTGGCGAGATCGTTTCATTGCAAGTTGGCCAAATCTTGATAGTAATAAATTTGATGAGCGATTTTATCGTCTATGGCTATTTTATTTTGCTTATTGCGAGGGCGCATTTAGAACTCGCGCAACAAGTACCGTACATTTAATGGCACGCAAACCCCGTTTTACGAGTAGTAATGATGAGATTGCACTCGCTTATTAATTTTGCGCTGTTTCAAGTAGTGTGGTTTTTATGCCTACTGCTTGAACAGCACTCACTTATCTATTCAACTGTTATCATTGCATTAATGTTTTATTTGTCAGCGCAAAAAAAACAGGATGCTTTTTTGCTTCTAAAGTGCTTACCACTAGCCTTACTAAGTGAGTTTATCGCGGTTAAGTTCGGTCTGATTGAATTTAAAGTAGCGCCATTTCCACTTTGGTTAGTGTTTTTATGGGCTGCTTTATTGCTATGTATTAACACCTCTATGTCGTTTTTAACAACCCTTAAACCTTGGCAAGCGTTTATTGTATGCTTAGTGTTTGCACCAGGAAGTTACTGGGCAGGGGCGCGATTCGATGTGTTAGAACTCGGCTTGCCGTTATGGCAATTTTGGCCTTTATACGGTGCTTTATGGGCTGCAACGTTTAGCGTTATTTTATTTATTAACGGTAAAATTGGCGCGTTTATTAAGCAATAAAACAATTGTATTTACTGCTTGGAGCTGATTATGAAAACGCTTTTAAATTTAGTACTAATTTATGCCCTGTTTAACCATGCTGCTTATGCTGATACCCAGTTTAACAAAGTGGGCGAGGCACGTATGGAATACCTTTTTTGGGATGTTTATGATGCAACGCTTTTTACTCCCTCTGGATCTTATAGTCCCAAGCAAACGCCGGTTAAATTTACTTTAACTTACCTGCGCGACTTTGATGCTAAAGACATTGTAAAAGCCACTAAAGAGCAATGGCAACATTTAGGTAAATCACAATTATCAGCTCGCTATGCAGATAAATTATTAGCCATATGGCCAGACATTAAAAAGGGTGAATCGTTAACCTTACTGACCGATCAGCAAGGACACAGTATTTTCTTTCACAATGACAATGAAATAGGCCGCATAGAAGACACCACTTTTGCAGATGACTTCTTAGCTATTTGGCTAAGTGAGAACACCTCAGAACCATCGATTAGAAATCAACTTTTAGGGATTTAATATGATTAATCTAAAACGTATCAAAGTAACTTTGCTGCTGGTAGTAAGCTTCTTTATTGCAAGTTGTTCAGCGCCGAGTGTAGAGTATTACAAAGGCTCAGAACCTAATTTCGATTTTAAGACTTTTTTTAGCGGCGATTTAAAAGCCTACGGTGTTGTACAAGACTTTAAAGGCGAATTAACCCGAAAGCTTGTTGTAGACTTGAGCGCTAAGTGGGATGGCAACCAAGGCGTTATTGAGGAAGACTTCGTTTATGATGACGGCGAAACCCAAAAACGTATTTGGAAAATAACCTTAAACGACGACAACACGTTAACCGGTACTGCTTCTGATGTTTTAGGCACGGCCACAGGCAAAAGTGAAGGCAGTGTTTTTCATTGGAACTACAATGTAGAAATTCCTTACGATGGCAGCACTTTTGAAGTTAACTTTGATGATTGGATGTATTTAGTCACCAATACGCGCTTGATAAACCGCACATCTATTGTTAAGTTTGGCGTTGAGGTCGGGGAAGTGACCTTAGTAATAGAAAAAATATAGCGACTCATCACAGTGCATAGCTGCACTATATTTGTGCTTAAATTAAGTTTTTGTTAACCCAACTCGCTGTATTTTACAGTGAATTATTATAATTTTACTAATTTTTTAGTATTTTAGATAAAAAACGTAATTTGCTGTTGCTAACTCTTCGAAAATGCATAAAGATAGGATTTGCGAAGGCAAAATAATAACGAATAGGAATCTAATAATGAACAAAGCTCAACTAGTTGAAAAAATCTCTACTGACGCAGAAATCTCTAAAGCAGCCGCTACACGTGCACTTGATGCATTCACAGGCGCTGTAACTTCTTCACTAAAAGAAGGCAACTCTGTTGCATTAGTTGGTTTTGGTACTTTTTCAGTTAAAGAACGTGCTGCTCGCACGGGTCGTAACCCACAAACAGGTGCAGAAATCCAAATTTCAGCAGCGACTATTCCAAGCTTTAAACCAGGTAAAGGTCTTAAAGACCAAGTAAACCTATAAGGTTTAGGTTTATAAAAATAATAAAAGGGCTATTTAGCCCTTTTTTTTACTGTAAATTTAACGCTTATTTAGCTTTAAGCGCCTTATCTCCGCGACCAATGCCGACCGCGCCAGAGCGCACCACTTCTATAATGTCTGTTTCATGACGTAAGGTATCTAAAAACGACTCTATTTTATCGGTACTGCTTACCAATTGTAGGCTGTAACTTTGACGCCCCATATCTAAAATAGCGCCCTGAAATACATCCACAACACGCGTTACAGCAGCTCGCGTAGCTTCATCTTTAGCAAATACTTTTACTAATAACAGTTCGCGCTCTATGTGACTCATTTCGGTTAAATCGATTACCTTAAGCACATCAACCAGTTTATTTACCTGTTTGGTGATTTGCTCAACAATTCTATCATCGCCTTTAGTGGTGACAGTAATACGCGAGAGTGACTCATCATCAGTGGTTCCAACAGTTAAACTATCAATGTTGTAAGCTCGTTGAGAAAAAAGCCCCACTATACGTGACAACGCACCGGGTTCATTTTCTAATAATATAGATAATATACGACGCATTATGCCTTTACTCCTTTTCTTAACCACATCTCATCTATGCCACCGTGCTTAATTTGCATCGGGTAAACATGTTCTTTTTCGTCTACTAAAATATCTAAAAACACTAATCTATCGGTTATCGACATGGCTTTGTCTATTGCCGGCTGTAATTCATCCAGTGTATTGACTCGTATTCCTACATGGCCGTAACTTTCTACAAGTTTTACAAAGTCAGGAAGTGATTCCATATAGGAAGAGGAGTGTCTGCCGCCATAAATCATATCTTGCCACTGTCTAACCATACCTAGTGAACGGTTATTTAACGAGATCACTTTTACCGCTAAGTTGTATTGTAAACAGGTAGAAAGCTCTTGAATGTTCATTTGAATAGAGCCATCGCCAGTCACACATAAAGACTCTTTATCCGGAAAGGCGAGCTTAACCCCCATAGCTGCTGGTAAGCCAAAGCCCATGGTGCCTAAGCCACCTGAGTTGATCCACTGACGAGGGTGCTTAAATGGATAATACTGCGCTGCAAACATTTGGTGTTGGCCCACATCTGAACTGACATAAGCATCACCATTAGTCGCTTTATAAATAGCCTCTATAACTGCTTGAGGTTTAATTTTATCGCCATCGGTATTGTAGTTTAAGCATTTTTGTTCGCGCCAACTGATCACCTGTCGCCACCAATCTTCTTGTGCACTGCGGTCTATTTTTATTGGGCTTTTATCTATAGCAGTTTGTAACTGTTCAAGTACCGTGGCTAAACAGCCAACAACCGGAATATGTGCTTTTATGGTTTTGGAAATTGAAGTCGGATCGACATCTACATGCACGATAGTGGCATTAGGGCAAAACTTTTGTACGTTATTGGTAACTCGATCATCGAATCGTGCGCCAAGGGCTAAAATAACATCAGCATTGGCCATGGCTTTATTTGCTTCTAATGTACCGTGCATACCCAACATACCAATAAAGTTAGGGTGAATGCCTGATATACCGCCTAGTCCCATTAGGGTATTGGTAATAGGGGCATTAAGCGATTCGACTAAATGGGTTAGTTGTTCTGATGTATTTGAAAGCACAATTCCGCCACCAGAATAAATAACCAGCTTTTTCGCTTCTAAAATAGCAGTAACGGCCTTACGAATTTGTTTAGAGTGACCCTTGGTATTAGGGTTGTAGGTTCTGAGTTCTGTTGCCGCTGGAAAGTTGTAAGCAAAAGTTAGCTCAGGGTTAAGCATGTCTTTAGGAAGTTCAACGATAACTGGGCCTGGGCGACCTGAGCTGGCAATATAAAAGGCTTTAGCAAGAATATTGGGGATTTCACTAGCGCTTCTACAATTAAAGCTATGCTTTACAATCGGACGAGAGCAGCCAACAATATCCGTTTCTTGAAAGGCGTCATCGCCAATTAAGTTGGTTGGCACTTGACCTGATAACACCACCATCGGAATAGAATCCATATACGCAGTTGCTATGCCTGTTACACAGTTTGTTGCCCCTGGTCCAGAAGTGGCAAGTACAACACCGACTTCACCGGTTGCTCTTGCGTAACCATCGGCCATGTGTGTGGCGGCCTGTTCGTGACGGACTAAAATATGTTCAATATCATCTTGTTGAAATAGCGCATCATATAAGTCTAATACTGAGCCACCGGGGTAACCGAATATATACTTAACGTTTAACTCTTTTAATGACTTAACAACCAATTCAGAGCCATTATATTCTTGTTTACTCATCCTCATTCCTCTGTTGACTGATTTATGCAAAAAAAAAACCCCCGCGTAGTGCGAGGGTTTTAAAAAGCATGTTTCACCTTTTAATACATCCCCGCTGGGCTTATCACTAAGACCAGTACGAGTAAGACTAAAAGACGAAATTCTGTGTTCATAATGTTTTGCTCTTTAAAATAAAATGCTGTTTAAATTACAATTTTTATATGTGGTTATTTTTAAGGCTTTTGCGCGCTCATGTCAACCAAAAACTAAAGTTTTGGATTAAAAATTCACTTTTATATCTTTTTTAATCTTAAATTCTAATTGTTATGAAATATTCTCACTTTAAAAGCAGAAATTATGCATTTTCAATTTTAAGGAGTAGGGAGCTTAAATACACATTAATTACATTAAAGTAATACAAGCGGTTTTGAGCAGGCATAAAAAAAGCCAACAGATGTTGGCTTTATAATTCAATTATACTGTTACAGACGGTCGATTACCGACTGAGTGAAGTCAGTTGTACCATGGCTGCCGCCTAAATCGCGAGTAGTACGGTCGCCTAATTTAATTACATCTGCCACTGCGCTACGAATGCGCTCTGCCGTATCGCCCATATTTAAATGCTCTAGCATTTGAATAGACGCTAAAATAACTGACGTAGGGTTTGCTAGGTTTTTACCTGCAATATCAGGTGCGCTACCGTGAACAGCTTCAAAGATAGCCGCATCTTCACCAATGTTAGCACCAGGCGCCATGCCTAAACCACCAACTAAACCAGCACATAAATCAGATAAAATATCGCCGAATAGGTTAGTCGTTACAATTACGTCAAACTCTTCCGGTGTCATTACTAGTTTCATACAGGTTGCATCAACAATCATTTCAGTTGATTCAATCTCAGGGTAACGTTCAGCCACTTCACGAGCAACTTTTAAGAACAAACCCGATGTTGATTTTAAAATATTTGCTTTATGAACAGCGGTTACTTTTTTACGGCCTTCGCGTACAGCTAGCTCGTATGCAAAAGTAACGATTTTTTCAGCGCCTTCACGCGTGATCACAGACATTGCCTCAGCTTCGTTGCCATCAGCACTCACTACTTGACCTGCACCTGAATACATACCTTGGGTATTTTCACGAACAGTAATAATATCAATGTCATCGTAACGTGCTTTAGTACCTGCGAACGACTTCACAGGACGAACATTAGCGTATAAACCAAACTGCTTACGAAGTGTTACATTGATTGATGTAAAGCCTTCGCCTACAGGGGTCGTTAATGGACCTTTTAAAGTGATTTTATTTTTAGCAATCGTGTCAATTGTTTCTTGTGGAAGCAATTCGCCCGTTTTTTCAAGCGCAGCGAGGCCAGCGTCAACAAATTCATAATCAAAATCGCATCCTGCGGCTTTTAGTATTTCAAGTGCTGAGTCGATAATGCTTGGGCCGATGCCGTCGCCTTTGATCACTGTTATGGTTTGTTTGGCCATGAACTTTTCCTTTAAAGATTTGGATACACACATAAATAAAAAATACTCACAGAGTTTAGACTACTTATATGACAGGGGTGCTAAATTTAAGCCGGCATTTATACCAATTTATTGAACATTTTGCCAGTTTATACTGCAAATACAGGGTATAACTTTAATTTATAGTGATAATAAGTCAGCTAAATACTATTGTGCAGACCTAATTGCTGCAGGGATTGATAAAAAATGACCTCACTTTTCCAGCCATGGCGGGTGAGTTGTTGATTTAATATCTGCTGTTGCCATGCTGTTAATGGTTGGTTAGGTTTAAGTACGCGCTGGGCTACAACTTTCAAAGCTGCCCACAACTTAGCGCTATCATCGAGCTGCTTTTTAGGCAATGTTTCAGCTTTTAATAACGCTATTGCCCAGGGGTCGCTACTAAGTAATTCATTAAGCTCATTAGTTAAATGAGGGGTATCAACATTGTTTATGCCAAAAAATGTGCATATTGGCGTATCTAAGGATTTATTAGGTGTTTGGTCTAGGGTGATTTTTCTAGAAACTTCTGGGCTGTAATTAATTAATAGATAATATAAATAGGCATATAGGCTCAAACTAATGCGTTCACTTTGCAAATTTTTATCGTGTTTTACTAACAGCTCTACAATGTTGACTAAACAACCCATGCGGGTACACAAAAATGTATGTAAAGGATGGGCAATACTATTTACTAACTGCTCGAAAACCATGCCTTGAATAATCGCAGGGGCCTTATCGTAACCGACCATAGACAAGCTATGCCTTAAATCTTTTGCCGGTTGCAGCTCTTTATTATACAGTTTTACTGCATGGCACACTGATTTTATAACATTAGGATAAGGGGTAAGTAATGTATTTAATGCTTTGTAACTGTACTCTTGTTGGTTTTTTATTTGTTTAACTAATTCGTACAAAGAGGACTGTGTATCGTCACTCTTATGAACAATATGCAGATACTCACTGTCCCAGACTTTTAAAAACAAGCGATCGTCATTACACGGCCATGCCTTTGAGCCATCCTCTAATGATGCTTTTATTCGATACCAAGCTATTTTTGTATTGGCATTATTAACGATAATATGACGGCCTGCCGAATCTGTAGCCAAATAAATCATTGTTTGGTCAGCATAAACCACTTGGCTACCTGGTACATATTGTCCAACGTGTGCCACTAAGTCTTTTAATAGCCTCTGTGCGAATGAGTTGGGGGTTCTTATGTACAAATCAGCTACTGCTTTATAAAAACTAATATGCTGCTGTTTTGCGTTGCAGGTTACGTTAAGCGCCAAAATATTTGCCAAAGCAACCAATACACTGGCTCCGTCATAAAGCATGACTTTAGGTGTGTTTAATAATGCGTGTTTGTATTTGGCTAGTTTAGCTAAAATATGGGCAATTTGATGTGCTGGTTGTTGTGATGTCAATATCACTTTGGCAGCGAGTTTATGGCGTAACTGCCACATTTTAGTGTCGGTATTAGTAAATGCTTGCTGTTGGGCTAGTTTATTCAACTGATTAGCAACACAAAGGTGTTCCACCAATGAGGCACTGATATAAAGCTCTGTTAAGTGTTTATCGTAATTTTGGCTAGCACTTAATGCACAGGTTAAAACACATTGATTAACCACTAAATTGGTTGCAAAGCTATAGTGTGTTTTATACAAATTGAGCTGAGCTTGTAACGCTGCTGGGTTTTGTTTATATAATGATGCGTATTGCTCTGCAAGTTTACAAACAATCGGGTAAAAAGTATGCCACTGGTTTTTATTATTATGTGAACTTAAAAGCAACTGTGTGCTTTCGAGTAGCTTTTTTAGGTTACCCGACAGTGGTGCTTCCATTAAATTGTTCCATCATTTTGCTCAAGGTATTTTTCATAAGCACTTGGGCCCCACATTATTAGTTGGCCGTTTTTAAATAATAACCCGGTACATTCATCCATGGTGGTAATGCCATCCGAGGTTTTATGTTGTGTACGATAAAATATAACTTGCCACACCTGTTCACCATCGCGCTTCGCGTAGGTTAAATCTGGGCTGCCTAAATATTCAAGCACAGCGTTTAGCGTAAAAGCATCTTCTAAGCGCAGTTTTTCAATATAGCGTTTATTGAATGCTTCGCGGTCTTGCCAAATCATTGCTTGTGGATCGTCTTTATAAAACATAATAACCGACGTGGCTATCAGTGCATATAAACCTAATCCCAATATCAAATACCTAAAAAACTTTTTAAACATTGCCTACCCAGACCAATATAACTATTACTAGTATACGTATTGCGATCGTTCAGTGCCATTAACTTGCGACTAATTAAGCCTTAACTGCTTTAAACTAAAGCCTAAGTGGATATCAGTACGCAAACTCACCAATTGTTTAGAAATAACAAACATATCCATATCATCAGCAAGCTTTTTTTGTAAGCGCGCACTTAATGATTCATCGCTTAATGCCTCTTCGAAAGTGTTGTACTGATTCACCAATTGTTGCGCCGATTTAATACCAATGCCTTTAACACCTGGAATGTCATTGGTTTTGTCTCCTGCCAGAGCCCAAAAGTCTATGAGTTTTTGTTGTGCCACGCCAAAACGTTCTTGGATATGCTGCTGTGTGAGCTGTTGCTTTTTAAAGTAATCATACACTTCAATTTGCTCATTTAAATGCGGTAAAAACCCTTTATCGGTAGAGACAATAGTGTTATTTATCTGATTTTTTGCGGCTTTATGGGCTAATGTTGCAATAATGTCATCGGCTTCATCGTTAGTCGGCTCAAATACCACAATGCCGGTTTCTTCAATGGCCGCTTTAAAATGTGGCAAGGCTTCTTTTAACGTTTGTGGCATCGGGGCGCGCGAATGTTTGTAATCTTTGTAAAAGTGATAGCGCCAACTTTTATCGCCATCAAATACAGCAATTGCATGGGTTGCATTAGTGGTTGTTATGAGTTTTTTGCAGGCATGTGCTACTCGAGCGCAGCATGCTTTTAACATATGTTCGTCGCTGTGATGCGTTTGGTTAGCATCAACAGCATAGATGCGCCTAATTAAATTAAGCGCATCAATAAGAAGTAAATGGGGATTCAATTATAAACTCACGCTTTTATTGTATAACAAGGAATATACTTACTGCCAGGGAGCTTCATTCTACCTTGTTCTACAAACGCTTGTAAAAGTGTGTCCATTGCTTTCATTAAATCAGGCTCGCCACTGAGGACATACGGGCCGTCTTTTTTAATCGCATTTAAACCTTCTTCTTTTACATTTCCCGCCACTATTCCCGAAAACGCACGGCGTAAATTAGCCGCTAACTGTTGTTTGGGTTGATCAAGGTGTAAATCAAGCGACGCCATGGCCTCATGAGAGGGGTAAAAAGGTTGCTGAAAATCACTGTCTATTTTCAAGGTCCAGTTAAAGTAATATGCATCCCCTTGGCTTTTACGGTATTCGCGTACGCCATTCATTGCCGACTTTAACTTTTGGCTTACTAATTGAGGATCATCAATAATCACTTCAAATTTATCTAGGGCTGCATCGCCTAAAGTCATTTGAATGAATTGACACAGCTCCTCAAAGTAAGCTTCACTTTGTTTTGGACCGGTAAGAATAACAGGTAAACATTGCTTTTCGTTTTCAGGGTGCAACAAAATACCTAATAAATACAATAGTTCTTCAGCTGTGCCTGCACCACCAGGAAAAATAATAATGGCATGAGCGGTGCGAACAAAGGCCTCAAGTCGCTTTTCAATATCGGGTAAAATAACCAGTTCATTCACAATCGGGTTAGGTGGCTCAGCTGCAATAATACTGGGCTCAGTTAAACCTAAATAACGGTTGTTAGTTATACGTTGTTTGGCATGACCAATAGTGGCGCCTTTCATCGGGCCTTTCATTGCACCAGGCCCACAGCCAGTACAAATATTTAACCCGCGTAAGCCTAATTCGTAACCTACTTGTTTAGTGTATTTATATTCTATTTCGTTAATAGAGTGGCCGCCCCAACATACAATCATGTTAGGTTCACTATTTACTTTAAGAGCGTCGGCATTTCTAAGCATGTCAAAAACCATGTGGGTAATGGCTTTAGTTTCTTGGAGATTTTTTTCATACTTTTGGCAAATAAATAAGATATCGCGAATAACCGAAAATATGTGCTCATGTATGCCGGTGACTATGTGGCCGTCAACGAAGGCCGTTTGCGGCGGGTTCTCTAATTCAATTTTAATACCGCGTTCACGGCTTACCAAACGAATATCAAAGTCTTTATGTTTTTCGTATATATCGTTACTTACATCGGTATGGCTGCCTACATTAAGCACAGCTAAAACACAATTTCTGAATAACCTGTAACGTTCGCTTGTTGATGACTGTTCTAGTAGGTCTACTTCTAGCTGCGATAATAAATCTAATACCCCTGTTGGGTTTAACTGTATTAGCATCGGCATTCTCCTTGAAACTTCTTGGGTAAATTTACTGCGTAATTATGCCTTGTACTCAAAGGTAGAAATGCATAACACTATTTACTAATGCACAGACGATCCCGGCCTGAATTTTTAGCATCGTATAAAGCTTGATCGGCTCTATCAAATGCTTTTAGAGGGGTATCTCCCTCTTTAAATTGGGTTGCGCCTATCGAAACAGTAATTTCAATTTGTTTGTCTTTAAATTTAAACGGTATCTTTTTAATAGACTGTTTTAATTTATTGAGGTGCGCTGTCGCGTTTTCAAGTGAAGTGCGTGGCATTAATAGCACAAACTCTTCGCCGCCATAGCGTGCAATAAAGTCTGATTGCCTAATCGACTTTTGCAACGCTTTGGCAATAACTTGTAAAGTAATATCGCCCGCAGTATGGCCAAATCGATCGTTGATTGATTTAAAATGGTCGACGTCTATAACAACTAGCGTTATGTCTGAGGGTTGTTCGTTAAATAAATTAATTTCGTAGTTGTAACGCTCATCAAATGCCGCGCGATTAGGCAGTTTTGTCAGGCTGTCGAGTAAGCTTTTAAATCGTTGCTCATTTAAACGTTTTTTATAGTTACTGACTTTGTTTTCTAAGCTATTAATTCTTTCATTTATTTGTGTAAAGCTGGCAACTAAAATTCTGCGATCTTTTTGTTCGAGTTGCTCTTTTTCTAAAATATCTGCACTGAGTGAGCGTAACTCGTTTTCAACTAGCTGCTTTAACGCTGTGATTGAGGTCGCATTTTTTGTTTGTGTATTTAGACTTTCTAGCTTTTCACCAATGCGTTTATTTATTAAGTCAAATTCAACATTCATCGATTGAGAGTGTTCACTGGTTGATACCAATGAGCGATGCAGCTCTTCAAGTGTTTGGTTTAATGAAGCTAAAAAGCTTTGCGCTGATTCACGCTCAACGTGAAAACTTTTAACAATTAAAGTAATCACATCTATTGCGGCATCAAGTAGCTGGTCAACGGCTTTATTTTTAGCAATGCGTTTTTTTATTAAATACAGTGATTCGTTGGCTTCTTCTTCTAGTTCGAGCTCACTAACTAATTTAAACAGCTTTTCAGTGAGCACACTTAAATTGGGTGGTTTAAAGGTATTATTGCTTTTAGCAATTAAAGCTTGATGATAAAAGGTGATCAATTGGTTTAATATTGGGATAAACCCATGCACCGATTGTATATCGTCAAGTTGGTTATCTAATAAATGACGCAGCGTTCTGCGGGTTTCGTCAGGCAGGCCTTTCGTTTGTTGTAACTGTTTTCCTGCATTTTGTACGCTGGTTAACAGGTCGCGTTGATGCGCTAGTTGAATCGCTTCTTGATTTTTTAGCAAGGCCAAAATATCATCTACCAAAGGAGAGAAGTCTTCAAAATCCATTCCTTTGTTTAATGCGCTACGGAACTTTGCTAGGCGGTTATCAAGCTCAATATCAAGTCCTTTACAGCTTAAAGATAACTTAGCTGCAAAGTTAGAAAGGGTGTCAACTTGATGTTTACGTGCGCTTTCTATTACTTTTCTACTGTCGATTGCTTGCTTTAGTTTTTGTTCCACCGTATTGGAGCTCCTAGACACCTACACACCATTATTTTAATACCTTTATTGTTTTAGTTTACAACAAAAACATATTAATAGTAGGTATGAGATCAAAAACTTAATGTTTTTAGGGTCTGTTTATCTTTCGAGGTTGATTTTGCAGCAGTGCGTTTGGTTTTTAGGCAAGGCAGAGCCTACGTAGTGTGGTTATTCCCCATAAATAGGCGATAACGCAGCATAAATGCCAAAC